>NZ_JBJEEX010000010.1:0-18504 GCF_051873495.1 Floccifex sp. | reverse complement strand
GGTTCCAAATTCCGTATCAATATGCCCCTTTGAACATGAATTTTCTTTTAAAGGAAGCAATATTTTATAATCTGAAGCAATTTCAATCACAATTCCTTTGGCATATACTTTCCAAGTAATTGTTGATTGATTCTTCATTTCGATTTTTAATCCATTTTTACAATTTTCAACATTTGCGATTCCATCAAAAATAATTTCATCTTGAATCACATCAATGAGCTGTACATTTAAATTCATAGCGTGTTTATAATACTATATATTTTTATTTTTTCAATTATAAAAATTAGTAATTATTCATTCTCAATATTTTCTTCAATTTTTTCTTCACGAATTATTTCAAATAATAACTGCGCATTTTGTTTTGAAACTTGTTTTTGGATATCTAAAACACGAATCACTACAATTCGTTGTCCAAATTGGATTTCAATCACATCACCAATTTCTAGTTCTGTACTCGGTTTGGCAATACGATCATTGACTTTAATTCTTTTTTGAAGCGCTAATTCCTTAGCCGCTTCTCTTCGCTTTAAAATACGAGCAGTTTTTAAATATTTATCTAATCTCATAGACCTTCCTCTAATAATTTAATTACTTTATACAACATTGTTTTTGGTTTCTTGATGACTGATATTTCAATTTTACGATTGGTTAAGCGTAAATTAATGCGATTACTAATGGCATTCATTTTTTCAAATAATTTCACACCATCACATTGATTTGTCCAAGCTTCGTCCATCGTAATAACATAGTATTTATCTTGTTCAACTAAAGAATAAACACCTGGAATATTTACGAATAAATCCAATTCCTTTTGTTCAAATAAACTTTCAATTTGACTAGGTATTGTTCCATATAAATCATGAACACGTTCTTTATACGCTCTTAATTCATCGCTTGTTTTAATTTTTTGAATATCTTGATACAACGATAATTTATCTCCATCATTGTCTGTAAACGATTCTGGAATATAACCATTAAAGGAAATATTAGCGGATTTAATTTCTTTTTTCTCAATTGGTTTTCCTTGTTTCTTGGCAATAGCCTGTGATAATAATTCAAGATATAAATCCAAACCAATTTGATCAATGAAACCAGCTTGTTGCGGACCCAATAAATCACCAGCCCCACGAATTGTTAAATCACGCATGGCAACTTTATATCCACTTCCCAATTGCGTAAACTCCTTAATGGCTTTAAGACGCTTACTAGCTTTTTCGGTTAATTCTTTTTCAGGTGTAACCATCAAGTAACAATAAGCTATTTTTTCTCTTCGGCCTACTCGTCCTCTAATTTGATATAACTGAGATAAACCAAAACGATCAGCATCTTCAATTAAAATGGTATTCGCATTGGCAATATCGATTCCTGTTTCAATAATTGTTGTACAAACTAAAATTTGATATTTGTTCATTGAAAAATCATACATAATCGTTTCAATTTCTTCACGTGCCATTTTTCCATGAATTACCGCAATGGAAACATCATCAAATTCTTTTTGAAGTTTTCGAGCTACTTCATATATAGTAGACACACGATTATGTAAATAGAAGACTTGTCCATTTCGTGATAATTCTCTTTGAATGACTTCACGAATGGCACTTTCTTTCTTTTCAATCACATATGTTTGTACGGGATGTCTTTGCGCTGGTGGTGTATTTAATTGTGATATCGTACGCACACCAATTAAAGACATTTGTAAAGTTCGCGGAATCGGAGTAGCCGATAAAGACAATACATCAATAGAATTTTTCATTTCCTTGATTTTTTCTTTGTGTTCCACTCCAAAACGTTGTTCCTCATCAATAATTAATAAACCTAAATCTTTAAACTTAAATGATTTATTTAATAATTTATGTGTTCCCACTACTAAATCAATGGTTCCCTCTTTTAAACCCTTTTTGATTTCTTTAATTTCAGAATCCGTCACAAAGCGATTCACCATAGCAATATTAACACCTTCTGCTCCCATTCGCTTTTGAATGGTTTGATAGTGTTGTAGTGATAAAATTGTTGTCGGACACAAAAAGGCAACTTGTTTTCCGCTTGTGATAGCTTTATAGGCACAACGCATCGCAACTTCTGTTTTCCCAAAACCAACATCTCCACATAATAAATGATCCATTGGCTTTGGTTTTTCCATTTCTCTTTTTATTTCTTCAGTTGCTTGTATTTGATCTGGCGTTGGTTCATAATCAAAAGCTTCTTCAAATTCTCTTTGTAGCGCATCATCTTTAGGAAAGGCAAAGCCAATGTCTTCATTTCGCGCTGCATATAATTCAACTAAACGAGACGCAATCTCTTCAATTTTCTGATTAACTTTTTCTTTTGTTTTTTGCCACTGATTACTTCCAAGTTTACTTAATTTAACGCCTACTCCTTCATGAGAAATATATTTTCTTACTAAATTAAATTTAGAAAGAGGAACAAATAATTCTCCATTATCACGATAAATAATATGAAGATAATCTAAGTTTTTACCATTTTGGTTTCTTGTGACAATGCCTAAGTATTGCCCAATTCCATATTGTTCATGAACAACATAGTCATTTTTTTCAAGTTCTAAGACATTTTCAATGATTTGTCCTTCTTTAAATGTTTTTTGATATATGTTCTTTTTAAAATGTTCTTTAAATAATTCTTTTTTAGTATAAACTTGAATATCTTTATACTTAAATCCTTCATAAAATACTGGTTCAATGAAGTGAAAATCATATGAATATTGACAAGATAGTTTTTCTTTTTCATCTTTTGGTAATGCGAAATATGTATTATTAAAGTCAATTGTACTTAGTATTTGTTCAATATTTACATTTGCTTGTTCAATTGGATATATTTCAGATGAAATAGGATTTTTAAAATCCATAAATTCATGGAAATACATTGCTTTTAATGAATATAAATCATGAAATAAAACATATTCAGGTAAATATCTTTTATCTTCTACCATTTCTTGAACAAATGTTATGTTTTCTTGATTTAATTTCTTATATGATCGTTCTACTTCTTCTTTTGAACTTAAAATAGTAATGGCATGATCAACATAATCATTTAATTGACTTTTAGATGTATAAGCATAATAAATATATAAATGAGGTTCTGTGCTATAATTCTCTAAAAGCATCATGTCATTTTCAATAGAATCTACTAATAATTCTCTTTGTTCATCAAAGCATTTCTTTTTTTCTTTTTCTAATTGCACAAATACTTTTTCTTTAATTTCATCAATTTGTTCATCACTAAATAATAAATCCGTAGCCGGGCACAACATAATAGAATCAATAGATTGAATGGTTCTTTGTGTATTCACATCAAAAAAACGAATAGATTCAATTTCTGTATCAAAAAATTCAATACGAATCGGATTTTCATAAGTCAAAGTAAAGATATCGATGATTCCGCCTCGTGATGCATATGTACAAGGTCGATCGACATAATTTAATTTTGCATATCCCATACGATTCAATTTTTGTTTTAGACTACGCATATCTAGTTCTTGATTTACACGACATTCAATACAATTTTCTTTAAAATAAGAAACCGATGGTAAATAACGAACATAACTAGCTACGTTACAAATAATAATTTTAGGTTCTTTATTTTGAATTAATTGTGTTAATCCATAAATCATTTGGTTTTTATCTTCTGGAGATGAAGCAATGGATTGCACACGTAAACTTTCTTCCATGACAAAAAGCAGCACATTTTCATCGAGTAAGGACATTCGATTATAAAGTTGCTGCGCTTGATAGCGATTCTCTTTTACAATAATTCTTGTTTGATGATCTTGATGGAAGGCGTTCACAACAAGCATAGCTTCTTCCATCAGTGTTAAATTTCCAACATTGTCTTCTTGTTTTAGAATTTGTTTGACTACAATGTTGTCATCAAATAATTTTAAAATATCTTCTTTCATATTATTTCTTGTTGTATTGATTCATGACTTTATCAAATGAATGATCAATGGCATAATAAGCAGCTTCGCTTGCTTGAGTGATTGCTTTTTGAAGATCCTCTTGTTCTTCTTTTCTAAATTTAGATAAAACCCATTGAATAATAGGAATACGATCATCTTTTCCAATTCCTACGCGAATACGATCAAAAGTCTGATTTTGTGTACAATTCATGATACTTTTAATACCATTGTGTCCGCCTGCACTTCCTTGTTGACGAAGACGAATCTTTCCAACTGGTAAATCCTTATCATCATAAATAACTAATACATTGTCCATTGTTTCTTTATAAAAATCAAGACATGCACGAAGCGCAAAGCCACTGTTATTCATATAAGTTGTTGGCTTCAATAATACAACATCTTCTCCTTTAATTTTTCCTTTTGCGAAATAAGCATCAAATTTTTCTTTATTAAATTCCAAATTACATTTTTTTGCGATTTCATCCATGACCATAAAACCCGCATTATGACGCGTATTTTCATAATCTTTTCCTGGATTTCCTAAACCAATAATTATTTTCATATGTCCCTCACTGTAAAAAAATAACGGGAAGATCCCGTTATTCTTCATTATTTTCTGGTGTATATAAGATTTTAAGACGACGTCCTTCTCCTTCACCTTCTGATTGTGTAGAAATGTTTTTCATTCCTGATAAAGCATTATGAATTGCTTTACGTTCATCAGCTGGCATAGGATCTAAAACAGCATTTACTTTTGTACGACGAACATCTTTGGCAACACGAATTGCCATTTTACAAATTTTTTCATAACGATCTTCTTTATAACCATTAACATCAATTAATAATCCAACTCTTTTTTTGAATTCAGCGCTTGCCGCTGCTTTGACTAATCGATTAAATGCTTGAAGTGTTTTTCCACCTTTTCCAATTAATACCGCATTGTTAGATGTATTAACTAATACTTTATAGAATCCATTTTCATTTGTGATTTCTACTGTTCCATCCATTTTGGCATTATTGAAATAGTTTTCGATGTATTTTTTAATGAAAGCTTCTACATCCGCTTCGCAATAAGCTTCAATTTCAACACTTCTACCAATTCCTAGAAAACCATTTTTTTCTTCTAGAATATTGTAAGTAATTTCTTCAGGTGTTACATTTTTCGTATTTGCGGCATTAGCAATTGCTTCTTCTAGAGTTTTTCCAGTAAACTTTTGAAAACTCATTATTTTTTACCTTCTTTTCTCATTACAAAATGTAATACAAGTGTTTGACAAATACGATACATAGATGAAACAGCCCAATAGAATGACATCGCAATTGGCCATGAAATGTATAATACAGCAATCATGACAATTGACATATACATAGTCATTTGTGTTGGATCTGCAGCTTTTTGTTCAGCTTCAGCATATTTTTTAACTTTAACATGGTCTTTTTTATCTTGATATTTCTTCAACCACATTGGAAGTTTCATAGAAATAAATTGACATACAATCATTAAAATATAAATAACAATGTATCCGATTTGAACATTTTTGAACCCTTGTAATACAGTACCAGATAAATCCATTCCTAAGAATGATCCATCAACTACTGAAATTGCACGCATAGTTGCATAATACATACCAATCATGATTGGGAATTGGATAAATGTTACTAACATTGTTCCAAATGGATGAATGTCATATTTATCATATAAATTTTGTGTTTCTTGATACATCTTCATCTTAGAAGCATCATCTGTTTTATCAGCGTATTTATTTTGAATACGTTGTAATTCAGGTTGAATTTCTTGCATTCTTTGTGAAGACATTTGTGATTTACGAGTAAATACAAATAGAATTAATTGAATTAATACAGTAGTTGCGATAATTCCAATTCCGGCATCTGTATTTACAGCTACGAAGTTTAATAATTGAGCAATTGGCCAAACGATAATTCCTTCAAACCAACCTTTTGAAACAGCATCTTTAAATGATGTAGCTTCAATAGTAATTAAATCAGTATCTTTTAATTTTTTATATTCTTTTTCTTTTTCAGAACCTTCGATACTAACTTTTCCTCTTTCTACTTGTGTTTCTTCGATTGCGATGATCTCATCAACTTTTGTTTTTCCGTCTGTACCACGAGGATTTGAACAAGCTGTACATGTTAGAACTACAAACAAGCAGACCATTAAAATTTTTGCTTTACTTTGTAAAAATTTTTTCATCATTAACCTCTTTTTTCTTTACATTTTCGTTTCATCTTTTCTCGATTTTCTTTTAATTCATTACAATTTTCACCAAATGTTTTTTTCTTATACACAGGTCTAACAATGATTACTACATCAAATGCTTCTTCAAAATCGAAGACAAGATCAACCATGCTTCGAACTTGTCTTTTAATTTTGTTTCGACATACAGCATTTCCTAATTTTTTGCTTACGCTAATTCCAATTCGGTTATGTTGTTCTTTTTTTGGTAAATAATAACAAACAAAAGATGACGATTTTACAAGATTTTGTTTGTGGATAATAGAAGAAAATTCATAATTTTTACAAATTCGATATTCTTTTTTCATGAAAATCCTCCTATCACTACAAAAAAATCACCATCAGGTGATTTCTATGCGGATAATACCTTTCTACCTTTAGCTCTTCTTCTAGAAAGCACTTTACGTCCACCAACAGTTGCCATACGAGCACGGAAACCATGAGTTCTTTGGTGTTTTCTCTTACTTGGCTGATATGTTCTTTTCATTTTTATTACACCCCTCAGTCTCTTTATAAATTTTCAAATAAGATTGCTCGTACATTATAGCAATATGTCGTTTTTAATGTCAATAAGAAAAATACTAACTTTTTATTCTTTTTTTCATTTTTTCGTATGCCCATAAGCTAGGTTTGAACAATAATTTATTAACAGGTAAATCAAATTCACCAATGAATTCATTTATCGTTGGATCAAAGTTATCTTTAAACTTTGTTAGACCATCATCTAAAGTTCCTTCGACTCCACCCATATTACTATAAATACATTCTCTATCAAAAGCCCATTTAAAGTTTTCAACGTATTCTTTATATTGTGGCATAAACTTTTTAAAACGCTCATCCATTCCAGCATATAACATTTCACATGTATTACCGAATTGAACACTTAAAATACCCGCAATCGATATTTCTTTATCTTCATGTCCAAATTCATCTAACATTTCATCGAATTCTTTAATATCTTTTTGAGCCGAATTTAATTGATCATTCAATCTTCTAAGTTTTTTCTTCGCATTTTCTGGAGTTTCTTGAATTTCTTTCAATAATTCTTCTTCTTTGGCATGAGCTTCCTTAGATAATTGATATAAATTACACTGTGCTAAAAAGATAACTCCACCTTCTGGATATTCATTCATTAATAAAGTGAAGTATTCTTTATTACGAAGTGATACATTTTTTCTTTGTTCTGTTAACTCTACTAATCTTGAAAACTCATCAATTAATTCTTTTTGACCATGAATAATTTTCACATTTCTTCTATCTGCGTCTTTGATTAATCGTTTTGTATGCTTAGGAAGATTTTCTTCAATATTTTCACATGCATAAACATTAGATTGGAAACGTGGTTGAATAGTATCTTCTATATACATTGTATAACCATGGTGTTTAGCACCTAATTTTTTAAAGCTATCTAAATAATATTGTGTATCTTTATAATAATTTTTATTTTGATTCTTTGATTTATAGTCATTAATATGAATAGCCGGATCAAATTTAATAAATAAACAATGCCGCTTTTTAGCTACTTTCTTTAATTCATTAAAATAAAAAGATAATAGTTCTTGATTTTTATAATCTAGAATAGGTCCTCTTGGAATATAGAACATAGTGAACTTCATTGGCAGTTCTTTAATTAAAACCAAACCAACTCCTACTAACTTCCCATCTTCATATACACCTGTGTGATAGTGATCCCAGTATTGTTTTATATTTGCCCATTGATAACTCTGTAATAAATTACAGTATTCATGGTTTTCCACAAATTGATTGAATTCTTCTTTTTCTACATTAATTTTAAATTGATACATATTAGTTTTCCCCATTTCCATTGTATTCATTTTCTATAAAAAAGCAAAAAAAATTAATTTTCCCCAGGAAAAAACACTCTTTTCCACACGAAAATCTCCTATTTTTTTATAATTTTAGTTTTACAGTGGAAAAGTCAAAATAATTTCTAATATTAAAGAAGATTCGAAGGTGTAACTTAGTGGAAAAGTGGTAGTTTTCCACATAGGTTTTCCACAATCAATCAAGTTTTCCACAACGTGGTTAATAAACTCCACAATTTAAAATGTGGAAAAGTGGAAAACTCTGTGGAAAAGTCAATTTTTGCCCGAATCCAATTCTATTTTTTTTTCTTTCGTGTATAATAAATGCGACAGAAAAGAAGGTATAAAATGACGTCTTATCAAGAATTATGGAAGAATGTTTTAAAATCCATTGAAGATGCCCATTTTTTTAAAGGTGAAGTTTTCAATACATGGATTGTCAATAAAACAGAATTAGTAAATATTAATGATGATAATTCAACTGCTTATGTTAGTTATGGATCAACGGTTACCAATAAAGTTGTGTCAGATAATAAAGAATTATTTGAAGCTACTTTATCAGAATTATATGGTTCTACTCTTGCTATTTTATTAGTCGATAGAAAAGAAGCGGATTCAATTATTCCGCAAACACAACCTAGTGTTAAAGCCATCAAAATTGAACAAACACCTTTTGATGAAAACTATACATTCGAAAACTTTGTACAAGGTTATTGTAACCAGGAAGCATATGCAGCTTGTTTATCTTGTTGTACACAAAAGAAACATATTTTTAATCCAATTATGATTTATGGGAACCCAGGTCTAGGAAAAACCCATTTATTACACGCCATTGGTAATTTTTTAAAGAAAGAACGCCCTGAAGTAAAGGTATTCTATGCCTATGCTGGAGATCTAGTTAAAATTCTATTAGATGCGATGCGTACTAAAAATGTTTATGGAAATGCCGTAGAGCAAGTCAAAGAACAATTAGCTAGTTATGATTATTTTTTAATTGATGATGTACAGAACTTAAACCAATCAAGTTCACAAGAAGTGTTCTTCTCTGTTTACAATCAATTAATTTCACATAACGCTCAAATTGTTATGACAAGTGACATGCATCCAAATGAATTAAAAGGGATTCAAGATCGTTTAGTTTCTCGTTTTTCTTCTGGTTTAGTCACAAATATTTCCAAACCAGAATTTGATACAAGTAAAGCAATTCTTCAAAAGAAATTAGAAAAATCAGAAGATACTGTTCTAGTTCAAGAAGATGTTTTAGACTATTTGGCAAGTAAATTCTCAGATGATGTTCGTAATTTGGAAGGAAGTTTAAATAAATTATTATTTAATGCCATTATTGAACACCCAGATGTCATTGATTTGGAATTTGCGCAACGTATATTAATGAAAGAGCCTGTTATTCTAAATCAAAATGAACTGACAATGAAACAAATTAAGAAGGCTGTTATTAGTTTTTATGGTTTTACGTATAAAGATATAGAAGGTAAATCAAGACAAAAAAATATTATGAATGCTCGTCAGGTTTTCGTTTATTTATGTCGTGAAATGTTACATAAGGCATATGTTGCCATTGGGCAAGAACTTGGAAATCGAGATCACACTACCATCTTAAGTTCTTATGAACGAGCTTGTCAGAAAATGGAGACAGATCCTGCCTTCAAATTAGCTGTAGAGAAAGTAAAAGCTATGTTGACTAGTCAGTAATCAACAGCTTTCCACTAGTTTTCCACAGTCAAAAAATGATGATTTTTATTTAATATTAAAGAAAAAGTGGAAATTATCCACCATTTCCACGCCCTTATTATTGTTACTATATATACTAGGAGGTAAATAAAATATGAAATTTTCAATTAATCGTAAATTCTTTTTAGATAAATTAAACATTGTTTCACGATCAATTAGCGTGTTTTCACCTTTACCAGCTTTATCTGGTATTTGTATTAAAGTAGAAGATAATCGTATTATTTTAACAGGAAGTGATTCTAATATTTCAATTCGTTCTACAATTGTTCCTAATGAAGAAAATGAATTAAAAATTGATTCAACGGGTTCTATTATTATTGAATCTAAATATTTATTAGAAATTGTTCGTAAATTAGATTCACAGTCTTTACAATTTGATTTAATTGACTTAACAAAAGTTTGTATTTCAAATAATAAAGGTAAATTCAACTTAAATGGAATTGAATCTAATGAATATCCAAACATTGATTTCTCTATTCCAGGAACTAAGATTTGTTTAAAGAGTGAAGAATTAAAACAAATTTATTCTCAAACTGCATTTGCTTGTTCAGATAAAGATACGCGTCCTGTATTAAATGGAGTTAACTTTAAAACAAATGGAAATATTTTATCTTGTTCAGGAACGGATTCTTATCGTTTAGCTCGTAAAACAGTTGAAATAAATGGAAATTATAATTTTAATATCACAATTCCTAATAAATCATTATCTGAGGTAGTTAAATCTTTATCAGATTCAGATGAATATGTTGATTTATACATTGATTCAAAGAAAATTCAATTTGTATTCAATCAAACAGTTATTCAATCTCGTTTAATTGATGGTATTTTCCCTGATATTGATCGTATTATCCCAACAACACAAATTTCTTCTATGTGTGTTTCAAGTCATGAAATGGCAAGTGTTATTGATCGCACAAACTTTATTCGTAATGAAAAAATTCATTTAATTAAATTAGAATGTTCTGAAAGTGAAACACACATTAAAACAAGTTCAACTGAAATTGGTAACTCTGATGAAATTTTATCGACTTGTGAATATACAGGAGAACCGATTCGTTTATCTTGTAATGGAACATATATGTTAGAAGCAATTCGCGCTTTAAGTGGAGATAAAGTTAAATTAGAATTTGCGGGATTAATGAAACCAATCAAAATCAGTAATCCAGATGATGATTCGGCATTAATGATTGTTGTACCTGTTCGTAGTTATGATTAAGGAGCTTGGCTCCTTTTTTTTGATTGTAGAAAAAATATAGGTTTCATGGTATAATTAACGAGTGGAAAGAGGGTTATTTTATGCGTTTTAAACTAGAAACAGAATATATTACCTTACAACAATTGTTGAAAGCTTGTGACGTTGTTTCAAGTGGTGGTGAAGCAAAAGCTTATTTGGCATGTAATGTTTTATATGTGAATGGGCAAGAAGAAAATCGCCGTGGTCGCAAGATTCGCAAAAATGATGTTGTCACAAATGATGAAGGATTGAGAATCGAAGTTGAATGAATATAAAATCATTGCGATTGATTCATTTTCGTAATTTTGACAATGTCGAATTCAATTTTAAGGAAAATTGTATTCATTGTTTTTATGGAAAAAACGCTCAAGGGAAAACCAATTTAATCGAGTCAATTTACTTTTTAAGTCATCTTCACTCGTTTCGTACCAATACTTTATCGAGTATGGTGATGGATTCACAAGATCAAATGCTTGTGCAGGCCAAAATTGAATCGAATCATTCTATGTCTGATTTAAAGGTGGTCGTATCAAATCAGAAGAAACATCTTTTCCATAATAACAATTCTATAAAAAAGTATTCTGACTTTGTGGGTATTTTAAATGCGATTTCATTTTGTCCTGATGACATTATGTTGTTTAGTGCACCTAAGAAAGTCAGACGTAATTTTATTGATATGGAATTAATAAAATTATCAAAGAAATATACTTTTACTTTGTCTCGTTATAATCGAACTTTAAAAAATCGTAATATGGCTTTAAAACAAAATGAATTGGATGTTGATTTAATTGATGTCTATACTTCTCAAATGATTGAAGATGAAGTGGTAATTATTAAACAAAGAAATTCATTTATTAATAGTTTAATGGCTTATGCGAATCGATTATATCCTTTTTTTTCAAGAGAAAAGGAAAAAATGAGTGCAAATTATATTACTTTTGTTGATATTGATAATATAGAAGAAAATATCAGAAAATCATATGAAAATACATTTGATAAAGATTGTTTATATAAAATGACAAATGTAGGAATACATCGCGATGATATTCAGTTTTTATTAAATGGAAAAGATATAAATGAAGTAGCATCCCAAGGACAGAAGCGTAGTTACTTATTAGCTATGAAGTTGGGATTGGCACAAATGGTTTATGAAAAAACAAACCAGTATCCTATTTTATTGTTAGATGATGTTTTTAGTGAATTGGATCCGTATCGAAAAAAAGAACTGATTCATATTCTTCCTAAAAATATGCAGATATTTATCACAACAGTTGAAAAAGTAGATGCATCGTGGTTTAAGAATCGTTCGGTGCAGTTTTATGAAGTACAAAACGGAATGGTGAAGGAGGTTACTCAATGAATGAAGATAAGATGTTAGAGTTTGAAGAACTTGAAAATGAAGCAACTCATGTTGATCATTCATATACAGCGGATGATATTCAAGTTTTAGAAGGATTAGAAGCTGTTCGCTTGCGACCTGGTATGTATATCGGTTCAACAAGCGCTCGTGGTCTTCATCATTTAGTTTGGGAAATCGTTGATAATGGAATTGACGAAGCATTAGCTGGATATGCCAATGAAATTAACTTGATTATTGAACCTGGAGATGTTATTTGCGTAAAAGATAATGGTCGTGGAATGCCAGTTGGTGTTCATGAAAAAACAGGAATCAGTGCCGTTGAAACCATTATGACCGTTTTACATGCTGGTGGTAAATTCGGTGGAGGTGCCTATAAAGTTTCTGGTGGTCTTCATGGTGTTGGTGCTAGTGTTGTTAATGCGTTGAGTGAATGGTTGGAAGTTACGGTTTATCAAAATGGAAATATTTATAATGTTCGTTTTGAAAATGGAGGAAATATTGTTTCTCCTTTAAAAGTTGTCGGAACTACAGATCGTACGGGAACTACGGTTCGTTTCAAAGCAGATCCAACTATTTTTAAGGAAACAACGGTATATGATTTTGATACTTTAAATAATCGTTTACGTCAATTGGCGTTTTTGAATAAGGATATTAAATTAACGATTGAAGATCAAAGAGTATCTCCTGTTCGTAAAGAAGAATATAAATATGAAGGTGGTATCATCGAATATGTAAATTACTTGAATCATGGTAAATCTGTAATTGGTGAAAAAGTAATTTATGTTGGTGGTAAACAAGATGATATCTTTGCTGAAGTGGCACTTCAATATAATGATGGATATCAATCAAATATTTATTCTTTCTGTAATAATATTCATACCCATGAAGGTGGATATCATGAAGAAGGATTTAGAATGGCTTTAACGCGTTGTATAAATAACTATGGAAAAGCTAATAATTTATTAAAGAAAGATGAAACGTTATCACAAGATGATGTAAAAGAAGGATTGGTTGCGATTATTTCTGTTAAGCATCCAGATCCTCAATATGAAGGACAAACTAAAACTAAACTAGGAAACAGTGAAGTTCGTAAAATTGTTTCTAATATTGCAGGCGAACAAATTAAAACGTTCTTCTTAGAAAATCCGAATGAAGCCAAGGCTATCGTTGAAAAATGTATTGTTGCTTCAAAGGCTCGAATTGCTGCTAAGAAAGCACGTGAAATGACGCGTCGTAAATCGGCTTTAGATGGTATTAATGCTTTACCTGGAAAACTAGTCGATTGTTCAAGTAAAGATGCATCTGAATGTGAAATCTTTATAGTCGAAGGGGATTCAGCCGGTGGTTCTGCTAAACAAGGTCGAAATGCGAAAACACAGGCTATCTTACCTTTACGTGGTAAAATTTTAAATGTTGAAAAGGCAAGAACACATCGAATTTTTGAAAATGCGGAAATTCGTAGTATGATTACTGCTTTTGGTTGTGGTATTCAAGAAGATGTTGATTTAAGTAAGCTTCGTTATCATAAAATTGTCATTATGACCGATGCCGATGTCGATGGAAGTCATATTTGTACTTTGATGTTAACGTTCTTATATCGTTTTATGAAACCTGTTATTGAAAATGGTTATGTTTATATTGCTCAACCTCCTCTTTATAAAGTTCAAAAAGGTAAAAAAATTGCCTATGCGTATAAAGAACAAGAAATGGATCAATTACGTGAAGAATTTAAAGATGGATATAAAGTTCAGCGTTATAAAGGTTTAGGAGAAATGGATGCGGAACAGTTATGGGAAACAACTATGGATCCTAATAATCGTATTTTAAAACGAGTAACAATTGATGATGCGATGGAAGCAGATAGCGTATTTAGTATGTTAATGGGTGAAGATGTAGAACCACGTCGTGATTTTATTCAAGCCAATGCGGTATATGCTAAGTTAGATTTATAGGAGGCTACGGATGGATCAGGAAAAACAGTATGATTATATTGAAGATGTCGAAATATCCAAAGAGATGCGAGAATCGTTCCTGGATTATTCAATGTCTGTTATTGTACAACGTGCTTTACCCGATGTAAGAGACGGAATGAAACCGGTACATCGTCGTATTATGCACGCTATGAATTCACTAGGAATTACTTCTGGTGTAGCTCATAAGAAAAGTGCTCGTATTGTCGGGGATGTTATTGGTAAGTATCATCCTCATGGTGATACTGCTGTATATGATGCCATGGTTCGTATGGCACAAGATTTTAACTATCGTTATCCATTAGTAGATGGACATGGAAATTTTGGTTCTCTTGATGGGGATGGAGCGGCTGCGATGCGTTATACCGAAGCTCGTATGTCAAAAATTTCCATGGAAATGATGCGAGATATTAATAAAGATACCGTTGATTTTATTGAGAACTATGATGGTGAAGAAACAGAACCAACGGTTCTTCCAAGTCGTATTCCTAATTTATTAATCAATGGTTCAATGGGAATTGCGGTAGGTATGGCAACCAATATTCCGCCTCATAATTTATCTGAAACTATCCAAGCTATTTTTGCGGTAATGGATAATCCAGATATTACCGTTGTAGAGTTAATGGAATACATTAAAGGACCTGACTTCCCTACTGGTGGTATGATTCTTGGTCGTAAAGGAATTCGCCAGGCATATGAAACAGGTCGTGGTTCTATTTTAATTCGTTCTAAGTATCGTGTTGAAACGGAACCAAATGGTAAAAAACGAATTATTTTCTATGAAATTCCTTATCAAGTTAATAAAGCAAGTTTAATCACAAAAATGGCTTCTTTGATTCGTGATAAAGAAATTCAAGGGGTTACGTATTTAAATGATGAAAGTAACCGTGAAGGTATTCGTATTGTAATGGAATTAAAGAAAGATGTACAAGAGGATGTTATTTTAAATCAATTATTTAGAATGACGCCACTTCAATCAAGCTATGGTATCAATATTTTAGCTTTGGAAAATAGTGCTCCTAAACAACTTTCTTTAAAACAAGTGATTCAAGATTATATTGATTTCCAAGTTGAAGTTGTAGAACGTAAAACGCGCTTTGATTTGAAAAAAGCACAAGATCGTGCGCATATTTTAGAAGGTTTTAGAATTGCCATTGATCATATTGATGAAGTTATTCATTTGATTCGTCATTCTCATTCTGATGAAGCAGGATTAATTGCTGAATTAGAAGAAGCCTTTGGTTTAAGTGAAGTTCAGGCTAAAGCTATTTTGGCAATGCAGATTCGTCGTTTATCTGGTTTGGAACGAGATAAAATTGAAAATGAATATAATGATTTATTAATTAAAATTGCGGATTACAAAGATATTTTGGCAAATCCACAAAGAATTTTAAATATCATTCGTGAGGATTTAACTGAAATTGATGAAAAATACGGAGATGATCGTCGTACAGAAATTTCAGATAATTTCATTGATATGGATGATGAAGATTTAATTCCAGTGGAAGATGTTGTCATTATGTTGACTGAATCTGGTTATATTAAATCGCAATTAGTTGATACATATAAAACTCAAAATAGAGGTGGACGTGGAATTAAGTCATTGACTTTAAATGATGAAGATTCTATTGATACAATGATTACTATGAATAACCATGATCCATTGATGTTGTTTACGAATAAAGGTCGTGTATATCGTATAAAAGGATATCGTGTACCAAATGGTTCAAGAACAGCTAAGGGATTACCAATCGTAAATCTGATTGAATTAGGAAAAGATGAAAAAATTCAGACTATGCTTCCGGTTCGTCAAGATATGGAATTCAAATCTATTCTATTTGTTACAAAGAATGGATTAGTAAAACGTACACCATTAGAAGAATTCACACGCATTAATAAATCTGGAAAAATTGCGATTAGCTTAAAAGAAGATGATTCCCTTGCCTTTGTTAAGATGACAACTGGAAATGATGAAGTCATTATTGCAGGTTCAAATGGAAAAGCGGTTCGTTTTAAAGAAACGGATATTCGTATGATGGGAAGAAGCGCAGCTGGTGTAGCTGGATTTAATTGTGATGGTTCCCAAGTAGTAGGTGTGGCTTTAAGTTCTGAAGGAGATACTTTGTTATCAATTTCAGAAAATGGATATGGAAAACGAAGTAAGATTGAAGATTATCGTTTAACTTCACGTGGTAAAAAAGGTGTATCTACAATTAATATTACGGAAAAGACTGGTAATCTAGTTAGTGTTAAGGCTGTTAGTGGTATCGAAGATGCGATGATTGTTTCTAGTACAGGAATTATGATTCGTATTGATGTATCAAAGATTGGTATCTATGGTCGTAATACTCAAGGTGTTCGTTTAATTAACTTAAATGATAATGCTAAGGTCACAAAAGTCACTATGATTTATCATCAAGACGATGAAGACAGTGAAGAAGAAGTAAATGAATAGGCTTATATAACAGGCCTATTTTTTTTCATATGATTAGGCAGATATAAATTAGATTGAAATTTTCTCCATTTAATGGTATAAATTATGAGTAAAAAACGTTGAAAAGGATAAGTAATATGTATCTTTGTGTAGAGAGAATATGGTTGGTGAAAATATTCGAAAGATATTTATGAAAAGCCCCTTTGAGTGATTTAATGAATATAGTAATTAAATTCGGTACATACCGTTATCATGTAGAGTGACTTTATTATTTATAAAGTAAAAAGGGTGGCAACGCGAGACATCGTCCCTTTGTGGATGGCGTCTCTTTTTTTATATTAGGAGGATATATGTTAGATATTAAATTTGTCAGAGAAAATCCAGATCTTGTCAAAGAAAATATTAAGAAAAAATTTCAAGATCAAAAATTACCTTTAGTTGATGCTGTATTAGAAGAAGACAAAGAATTACGAGCAAGCCAACAAAAAGGAGATGAACTAAGAGCCGAAAGAAAAAATATTTCCAAAGAGATTGGTTCATTGATGAAACAAGGTAAAAAAGAAGAAGCTGAACAAGTAAAACAAAAAGTGGCAGATATTGCTAAAGAATTAGAAGCATTAGAAGTAAAAGAAAATGAATTAAGAGAATCTGTTCGTGAAAAAATGCTTCAAATCCCAAATATCATTGATTCAAGTGTTCCAATTGGAAAAGATGACAGTGAAAACGTAGAAGTTCAAAGATTTGGAGAACCAGTTGTTCCTTCATATGAAATTCCTCATCATGCTGATATTATCAAAGCTGTTAATGGAATGGACAAAGATGCTGCAGGTAGAACAAGCGGTGAAGGATTCTATTATTTATTAGGAGATATTGCTCGTTTACATGAAGCTATGATTTCTTGTGCACGTGATTTCATGATTGATCAAGGATTTACATATGCGATTCCTCCTTTCATGATTCATTCTGATGTTGTAACTGGAGTTATGTCATTCCCAGAAATGCAAGCAATGATGTATAAAATTGAAGGAGAAGATTTATATTTAATTGGTACATCAGAACACTCAATGATTGGTAAATTCAAAGGACAAATTCTTAAAAAAGAAGAATTACCAGTCACAATGACTTCTTATTCTCCTTGTTTCCGTAAAGAAGGTGGATCACATGGATTAGAAGAACGTGGATTGTATCGTGTTCATCAATTCGAAAAACAAGAAATGATTGTTATTTGTGAACCAGAAGAATCAATGGATTGGTATGAAAAAATGTGGAAGTTCACAGTTGATTTATTCCGTTTATGGGATGTACCAGTACGTCAATTAGAATGTTGTTCTGGAGACTTAGCAGACCTTAAAGTTAAATCATGTGATATCGAAGCTTGGTCACCTCGTCAACAAAAATATTTCGAAGTTGGTAGTTGTTCAAACTTAGGAGATGCTCAAGCAAGACGTTTAGGTATTCGTACTAAAGGTGATAAAGGAACTTATTTCTTACATACTTTAAATAATACTGTAGTTGCTTCTCCACGTGGATTGATTGCCTTAATTGAAAATAACTATCAAGAAGATGGTTCAATCTTAATTCCAAAGGCTTTACAACCATACATGGGTGGTAAAACTAAAATTGAAAAGAAATAAATTTATAAGGACTGAATAATATGTTCAGTCTTTTTTCTTATAATAAATAAAGTTGATTTTAAAAGATTTAACTGTTATAACCCGAGTTTTACAGTTGTAGTGCTCTTGAAAACAAAAGTTAGTATTT
>NZ_JBJEEX010000009.1:0-3651 GCF_051873495.1 Floccifex sp. | reverse complement strand
GATTCTCAAGTCGATATCGAAAACAGTGAATTTATATACGATGGTCAACTGCTATCGGATTTATCATTCACAATTCAATCACAAGGCACAACGTATTTGGTGTATTGTTTAAAAGATGAACAAGGAAATATATTAAGCCAAGATAGTCAATCATTTTTCTATGATTCTATAGCGCCCAAAATACATTGTACAATCAATGATTTTGAAATTGATAATGAAATTCATCTTTGGGATGAATGTGAATTAAAAATAAATATTGATGATATAAGTTTAACCAATACAACAATATTTGTTGATGATGAAATCATTGAATGGGAAGAATCCATTGTATTAACTAAGGAAAATAAAAGTTTAAAAATTCAGTGTATAGATGAATATGGAAATGAAAGCGAAAGAGAGATAAGTATTATTGATGATTCCTTTGCGATAAGTTCTAACATTGATTCTGAATATACAACTACTGATTTTATTGAATTTAATATGGATTTATCCAATAAAACAATAGAAGAATACATTGATGGTCAATTGGTTGAATTTAATAATCAATTGACAATACCAGGTTATTATCAATTTATTTTAAAAGATTCTAATTATCCTTATCTATCAAAAGAAATCAATTCCTTTTATTTCACGAATACAAAACCCTATATTCAAATTATGAATACAGGTAGTTTCAATCAATCACAAACACTACTTGTCCAATATAACTGTCCATGGATCAAAGAAGGATGGATTACAGTGGATGGAATAACGTATTCACTTGATGATGTGATTGTGTTAGAAACAAATGATATTCATCAATTTTTGATTCAAAGCTATGTCATAGATTGTTTTGGACAACAAGCTTATGATGAACAAATCATTACCATTGATATGCGTCCCTTACAAATGAATATGACCTTTAATTCTCAACAAGTGAATCAATCTTCCATTTACTATATGGACTGTACTCAATGGAATCTTGAAACCAATCGAAATGCCCAAATACAATACAAAATCAACAATCAAGTAATTGATGATTTATCAACGTATTTAAATCAAGCTAATTGCGATGAAAATATTTATTGTATCATTCGCATAAAAGATGAATTCAATCAAATGCTTGAAAAAGAACTAATGTTTTATCGTTTACCGAAAAGTATTAGTGTAACTTATCAACAACCTGAGCAAACGCAAAGAGTCTATGAAGTAAAAGAAAAGACGGTTGTTTTAAAACAAGAAGTAAAGAAAGATACAAGGGCTCCGATTATTAAAATGGTTGTGAATAATGGTGCAAGTAAAAGACCGTCACTATTTGACAAAATTAAAATTTATATCGCATCAAATCCAGACGATTCTTTTTCTTCTATTCGAATTAATGATAAAGAAATTGATCTAAAAGAAGTAAAGAAAGATGATTTAAATCATAGTTATTATGAATTCACAACGATAAAACCATATTATTCAATTCAAGTTAAGGCAATCGATGAAGCAGGTAATAGAACAGAAAAAGAAATGGAATATAAAATCTCATATCCTTGGTTTCTTTTATTGATTTTACTTCCTGTTATAGTTCTAATCAGACATCATGAAAAAAATTCAAATCTATCAAAATGATACATATAAAACAATGAGTTTTAATCAAACTCTTATTTATCATGATTTATCATTTTTTGAAAAAAAAGAAGGCATACAAATTCAATATCAAAATCAAGAATACTTTTGTCTAACTTCACTTAAATTAGAAAACTATGTAATTTGTGTGATACCGGTTCGAACTTTTTCAATGGTGGCATTACCAAATGAATATGTTGTAGGAAGAAATAAGAAAAGTAATTTGGTTATTAAGGATAAAGATATATCAAATCTTCATTTTAAAATCATTAAGAAGGAAGAAAAATATACTTTGTTGGATTTAAAAAGTACTAATGGTGTATATGTGAATGGGAAAAAAGTGAAAATGATAGATCTAAAAGATGGAGATGAAATATGGATTACACAATATCAATTTACTTATATACATGGACATCTACAAGTGCCATTTAATATGGAAAGTAAAATGAATTTTAGTGAAATTTCACAATTTAAAAAAATGACATTAATTGATAAGAAAGTCATTCATTATCAAACACAAAAGATACCTGTACAATCGTATTCTTGGTCTGATTTTCCAATGAAACAAAAACTATTTCAATGCATTGGTTCATCCATTATGATTTTATTATCATCTTCTTTGTCTACCTTTCTTTTGTGGTTAAATCAACCAGATCAAATGAATCAATTACTGAATATGTTTTGTATGTCGACTACAATGGCAATAACTTTTCTATTCTTTGGTTTGTATAATCGCAAGGCATCTTATCAAACAAGTATCAATCACATTTATCAAAAAGAAGCACAATACATGAAATATCTTCATCAGGTGTTTCAAGAAGAAAGTAATGAACAAGTTTTATTATCACAGTGTCTCCAGCAACAAGAACAAGAGTTTTTTTCTCATCAATATGTTTTTGATGATGTATTGATTGGCTATGAAACAAGCTTGTTTTGTGAATTTATGTTTAAAGACGTACCTTTTCAGTATATTGATACGAAAATGAATCAAAACATTGATACCTTTAAACAAAATCATATTCTATTGATGGATAAGCCCGTTTATCTTGAAGATAAACAATGCATACGTGTTTTTTCTAATAACGATGGCTTTTTACAGGCTATGTGCATGTTAAAGAATGATAAGAAATATGTACTTGTAGGAAAAGCATTTGCGGATTCTTATTTTCTAGGAAATGAAAAATGCATTCAAGATGGTAAAAGATTATGGATATTTGATGAAAAAAGTAAAGAGAACTTTATCCACAATAAAAAGAAAAATCAAACGTATGTGTATATTTTTAATGCCGATTTGAAACCAGAGTGTGATGTTTATGATATGAAACTAAAGTATCCTTTTTCTTATGAAAACCATCAAAGAATGAACATACAAGAAACGATTTCACCATTTGATTTATTAAATAAAGAATGTTCATACGAATTAGTAAATTTAAAAGTTTTATTGGGACTGGAAAAAAATGGTAAGGTCATTGAACTTGATTTAGATGAAACAAAAGATGGCGTACATGGCTTGGTTGCAGGTACTACTGGGTCTGGAAAATCAGAATTACTAGCATTGATTTTAATGCAGTTGATTCATAATAATTCACCTTCATTATTACGTTTTATTTTAATTGATTTTAAAGGAGGAGCTTTTTCTTATTCCTTTGAAGGATTTGCGCATTGTGCAAGTGTTATAACGAATTTAGATCATAGTTTAGAACGATTTCTTATATGTATGAAGCATTTTATTCATGTACGTGAAAAACAATTGAAAGAAGGAAAAGTTTCTCATATTGATGACTATAATCGCTTATATAGTCCTAAATTATGTCATTTATTAATTGTGGTGGATGAATTTGCACAGTTAAAAGAACAAGCAAGACAAAGTTTAGAAGCTATCAAAGAATTGGCTCGTATTGGAAGATCATTAGGCATTCATTTGATTTTAGCAACGCAAAAACCATTGGGAGTTGTCGATGAACAAATATGGGCAAATACATCATTTCATATTTGTTTAAAGGTTTGGGTAACCAAAATCTTTTGGGGTTTATCCAAAAACTTTTAGGGTGAACTTTT
>NZ_JBJEEX010000008.1:0-19144 GCF_051873495.1 Floccifex sp. | reverse complement strand
ACACCTGAAAAAAAGACCTATTTTTCAGGATTTTTGTCGTGCGCAAAAATGAAGCCTCAATTTCTTAAAAATTAGCTTGATTTATATTATCTAATTTTTATAAAAAAAGACTGTCAACAAAGTCAACAGTCTAGTTATCATTTATTAAAACAATTATTTAGTTTTTTCAATGATTTCGATGAAGCTATCTTCTTTTAATGAAGCCCCACCAATTAAAGCACCATCGATGTCTGGACAAGCCATGTATTCAACGATGTTTCCAGGTTTAACAGATCCACCATATTGAACACGTACATTTTCAGCTGCTTCATCACCATACATTACACGAACTTGGTCACGAACGATTGCACAGCATTTTTGAGCATCATCTTTAGTTGCTGATTTACCAGTACCGATAGCCCAGATTGGTTCATAAGCAATTACCATGTTTCCAACGCATTTTGGACATAAGTCAGCGATTGATCCAGTTAATTGTTCACGGATAACTTTTTCAGTTTCTCCAGCATCGTATTGAGCTTCTGTTTCACCGATACATAAGATTGGAGTGATTCCAGCTTCGATTAAACGTTTAGCTTTTTTGTTTACTGTTTCATCAGTGTCACCGAACATTTGACGTCTTTCAGAGTGACCGATAATGCAGTATTTTAATCCAATTTCTTCTAACATTGGAACAGAAACTTCACCAGTGTAAGCTCCTGAATCTACCCAGTGGCAGTTTTCAGCTGCAACGATTAAGTTTTTAGCGTTATCTACAGCTGTTCTTAAATCAGTGAATGGACATCCGATACCGAATGTAGCATTTTCACTTGCAGCAACTGCATCTACTTTTTCGAAGAATGCTTTAGTTTCTGCATTGTTTTTATTCATTTTCCAGTTTCCAACAATAATAGGTTTTCTTGCCATGTTCTTTCTCCTTATTTTTCGTTGATGATTGCGATACCAGGTAATACTTTACCTTCCATGTATTCTAATGAAGCTCCACCACCAGTTGAAACGTGAGAGAATTTATCTGCATATCCTAATTGTTTAGCAGCAGCAGCTGAGTCTCCACCACCGATAACAGTGATAGCATCTTCTAATTCAGAGATAGCTTTACATACTTCTTCTGTACCTTTAGCGAATGCAGGCATTTCGAATACACCCATTGGTCCATTCCATACTACCGTTTTAGCACCTTTTAAAGTTTCTTTGAATAATTCAACTGATTTAGGTCCGATATCTAATCCTAACCAACCATCAGGAATGTTGTCCATATCAGCAACGTCTACATTTGCATCTTCTGCAAATTTGTCAGCGATTACTGTATCAACAGGAAGAACTAATTTGTCTCCAGCTTTTTCTAAATATTCTTTAGCTAATTCTAATTTGTCATCTTCAACTAATGAGCTACCAATTTTTCCACCCATTGCTTTAGAGAAAGTATAAGCCATACCTCCACCGATGATAACTTTATCAGCTTTCTTTAATAAGTTGTCAACAACATCGATTTTTGAAGAAACTTTAGAACCACCGATGATAGCTACAAATGGATGAGCAGGTTCATCAACAGCTTTTCCTAACATAGTTACTTCTTTTTCTACTAAGAATCCTAATCCATTTTCTTTAATGTTTGAAGGAATTCCAACAGTTGAAGCATGAGCACGGTGAACAGATCCGAATGCATCTTCTACGAATACATCACCTAAGCTAGCCCAGTATTTACCTAATTCTTCATCATTTTTGCTTTCACCTTTTTCGTAACGAGTGTTTTGAACTAAAACGATTTCTCCTTCGTTTAAGTTCGCAACCATTTCTTCTAATTCAGGTCCACGAGTTACAGGGCAGAAAGAAACTTTAGTTTCAGGTAACAATTCTTGTAAACGAACCGCAACGCATTCTAAGTTATTTTTAGCTTTGTCTTCTTCAGTTTTTACTTTACCTAAATGTGAAAATAATACAATTTTCGCATTGTTTTCAATTAAATATTTAATAGTTGGTAAAGCCATTACAATACGGTTGTCATCAGTAATTTTACCGTCTTTTCTTGGTACGTTAAAGTCACAACGTACTAAAACCTTTTTTCCAGCAACATCAAGGTCTTTAACAGTCATTTTAGCCATAATATATCCTCCTAATGTCTAAATTATGCGATTCCATTATATCACTACACAATTTGATTGACTAGTTTTTCACAAACATTTTAAATACTCATTAATTGACGAATGATTTCTTGTGCTCGCTTATAGTCTTTTCGATATTCAGCACTGTCTAAAGATACCGGTTTATTCGATACAACAGCCATTAAATCTTTAAACTGGAAACCAATTTTAACCACTACATAAAATGAATCACCTGATCCACTTGTAAAAGGATGATCATTAATAAATTGTTCTGAAACATTAATGATTTCGCATTCTTCAATATTACTTTTAGAATACATTTTACCATTTAGATAAAAACACTTATCCTCAATTAAAATCATATTTTTCCCTTTCTCCTTTTTTAATTATATTATCACCTGTTGTTTGTTTTAACAATTAATGTATCTTAAAAAAAGACCGAAAACGATCTTAAAATGGTAAATATTTTTCTGTTACAATTTCTAATACTGTAACTATCACAGCCATGCCACCTGACCATACCAAAGCTAAAGCTTGTTTCATTTGAACAAACAAAGCCAGGAAAATCAAAAAGCTTATAATAAATAAAATAACGCCTTTTTTACGTATATCCATAGTCGATGAAACTTCATTAATCATCTTTCCTATGCACAACATAATAATAAAAACACCAACGAAAACAATGCACTTAGATACCATAAAAATCCCCCTTTATTTTATAGTCTCTTGTAATCCCCTCTTTATTATCTCATGAAAATCAAAAAGTAAAAGAACTTTTTTAAAAAAATAAACGGTCGTTATTTATGATAAGACCGACCGTTTAAAATCATGAAACCACGATAAATTTGTTCTAAAATAAGTACCCTTGTCATCAAATGCGTAAACGTTAAATCCGATAATTTCCATCTGACATTGGCACGATTCACTAACGCTTGACTAGGTCCTAAAGACCCTGCAATCACAAAGACAATGTGACTTGATTTCATTTGCCAATTAGATAAAGACTGTGCAAAGCTTTCACTATCCATCATTTTTCCATGTAAATCTAAAAGAACCACAAAATCTGTATCTTTAATTTTACTTAAAACTCGTTGTCCTTCTTTTTCTTTAATGAGAAGAACTTCGTTTTCTCTATCCACATGATCATTGGTTTCATCTTTAAATTCCACAACATTGATTTTAGTAAACCCCGAAATACGTTTGCAGTATTCTTTTTCAAGAGCCGTTAAAGCTTTGTCTTTGTTCTTTCCAATGGCATATATTTCAATCAAATGATAGCCTCCGTAGGAAATTGTGACGTAAGAGCTCTAACTTCTTCTTTGATGCGAGCACAAGTCTGTTCATCATTTGCCTTTAACACTTCAATCATCCAGTTTGTGACTTGTTCAAATTCTTTTTCTTTAAAACCACGTGAAGTCATAGCCGCAGCTCCTAGACGAATTCCTGATGTCACAAATGGTTTTTGAGTATCATATGGAATAGTATTCTTATTACAAGTAATACCTGCTTGGTCTAATAGTTTTTCAGCTGCTTTTCCTGTCATACCAATAGAATTTAATACATCTACCATCAACAAATGATTATCACTTCCACCAGATACGACTCTGAAACCAGCTTCTTTAAATCCTTTAACCATAACTTGAACATTCTTTAATACTTGATCAATGTATTCTTTAAATTCAGGTTGACTTGCTTCATATAAACAAATTCCTTTGGCAGCAATGACATGTTCAAGTGGTCCTCCTTGCATACCTGGGAACACCTTAGAATCTAATTTTTTCGCAAATTCCTGTTTACAGAACACCATTCCCCCACGAGGTCCACGAAGTGTTTTATGGGTTGTCGTTGTTACAAAATCCGCATATGGAATAGGACTTGGATGTGCTCCTGTGGCAACTAAACCAGCAATATGAGCCATATCCACCATTAAATAACACCCAGCTTTATCGGCAATTTCACGTAATCGTTTAAAATCGATAATACGAGAATACGCACTTGCACCGGCAACAATCAATTTAGGTTTTACTTCCATAGCTTGTTGTTCCAATAAATCATAATCAATTAATTCGGTTTCTTTATTAACCATATATGGAATAAAATTATATAAAGTTCCTGAAAAATTTAATGGATGCCCATGAGTCAAATGACCCCCAGCCGCTAAATCCATTCCCAAAACTGTATCCCCTGGTTCTAGAATGGTATTATAAACAGCCATGTTGGCTTGAGAACCAGAATGAGGTTGAACATTCACATGTTCGGCTTTAAATAAATCAAGTGCTCTTTGAATCGCAAGATTTTCGGCTTCATCTACATGAACACACCCACCATAATATCGTTTGCCAGGATATCCTTCCGCATATTTATTTGTTAGCACTGAACCTTGTGCTTCTCTTACTTCACTGGAAACAAAGTTTTCCGAAGCAATCAATTCCACATTAAATTTTTGTCTTTCTTGTTCTTTTTCAATAATTGAAAACATCTGTGTATCACGCATAGTATACATCCTCCATGTGCTTATAGTATCACTTTAAAAATTCTTCATCAATTACATCTTCTGTTAAAGACATAATATATTCAATACTGACTTCATTTCCTTCAAAACCATTTAAAACGTGTTTCTTCGCTAAAGAATCTGAATACTGATCGATTTTATAACACTTAAAATGATCTCGTTCGTCCATAATATTATTTTGATTTCCTTCAAAATGAATGATAGTTGGTGTCCATTTCACATTTTCAATAGTAATGTCATCTTCTTTTTGCACAAAATCAAATTGAATCATGCCACCTACAATATTTTCACTACTCAACATTCCACCCATGAAATTTCCCAAAGAATAAACACACAACATCTTATTTCCATTTTCTCCTGTAATCCATTCAACAGGTTGAATCACATGAGGATGTGTTCCAATTACTACGTCCACACCACAATCTGCAAATAACTGTGCATAATATTTTTGATATTCATTGGGTTCAAATGTATTTTCATCTCCCCAATGACTCGAAACAATCACAACATCACTGATTTCTTTAGCACGATTCATTTCATCACGAATACTATCTTCATCTAAATACGATACATTATAGTCGTAATTAGGCACAATGCCATTGGTTCCATATGTATAAGCTAGAAAACTAAACGTAATTCCTTTTTTCTCAAAAGTAGGAATCGTATTATAAGCTTGTTCACTATCATATACCCCATCAAAGACCATATCCGTATCTCTAAACGTTTCTAATTCATTTTCAATTCCTTGTTCATATCGATCAAGAGAATGATTCGTTGCCAAATTCACTAAATTAAAACCTGTATCCTCTAAATTCTTGGCAATTTCACTTGGAGAATTAAAATTTGGATACCCCGATAAAATAAGTTCCTCGCCACCTAAAATCGTCTCCTGATTAATAAAAGCTATATCGGCTTGTTTGGCATCCTTAGAAAAGTTTTTATACATTTTAGTAAAATCATAGCCATCTTCATTTTTCGCATCATTAAAAATATTGCTGTGAATTAAATTATCGCCCACTCCCATAAACGAAACTACATTATCTTGTTTGACTTCTTCACTTACCATTTCCGTTGTGATTTCTTCTTTGACAAAGATATTTTTAATAGTCTTAATCGTAAAAGAAACAATGTTTACACAAATCACAAGAATCAAAGTACAAATAACACCAAATATAATACGATTTCGAGTACGCTTACGAAGACGTCGTTTTTTCTTCTTTTTTGCCATAAATTAATCCTTAACTTTTTCTAAGATTTCTCCCATAAAATACAATGACCCACACACTAACATATCCTCACTAGGATTATTAATTTTTTTAATTAATTCTTCTTTGGAAATGACAGGATAATGCAATGAATCTAAATCATAGGCACGATAACTATCAATGTGAACTAATGTAATAGGACAATGAAGCGTATTTAGAATATCTAACATTTCTTTAACGTCTTTATCACTTAACGCTGAAAAATAAATAGAACCCTTCCATTCCTTTACACTATTAACTAGACTTCTAATTCCATCTACGTTATGAGCTCCATCTAAAATAACTCTATAATCTCGTTTTAACTGTGTGAAACGCCCTAACCAATTAAATTCATCGATTGTTTTTTGAATTACTTCTGGTTTTAATTCCACTCCAAGAGCAAACAAACACTCCAATGCCAAAGCTAAATTATCAACTTGATAATAAGGCAAATTCATATAATATGTATGTTCATTCCATTCAAAAGAAATCTTGTTTCCATCTTGTTGATATGGAAGCGAAACAAAACCAAGCATTGGCATTATAATGGAGGCCACTTGTTCCATAACCCTTTGACAATTTTCTTTCTTTTCCGTTGTCAAAGCCAATACACCTGGTTTAAAAATACCACTTTTTTCATACGCAATTTGTTCAATACAATCGCCTAAGTATTGTTGATGGTCCATACCCACATTCGTAATCAAAGTTGCACTATAATCCAAAGCCGTTGTCGCATCCAATCGTCCTCCCATACCGACTTCCATAATCATTACATCAACTTCTTGTTCTAAAAAATACGCTAAGGCCATCCACAAATCCATTTCAAACATGGTCATTTGTTTCTCATTAAACAAAGGTTCATATTGATCATAAATACGTTCCCAATCAACACTTGAAATCATTTCATTATTCACAACAATTCTTTCAAAATGTGAAATCAAATGAGGAGAAGTAAAAACCCCTACTTTAAATCCTGAATTCTTTAATAAACCCTGTAGCCATTGACAAGTACTTCCCTTTCCATTGGTTCCTCCTACTTGTATTTTGGATACCGCTTTATGATCTGGTAAATATTCATTCAACCATTCTCGATACAATAATAAGTCATGGTTTTTACCACGACAGCTTTCCATTTTTTCTATTTTTTGTTCTACATTCATGTTTGTATTATATCAAATTGTGCTATGATTTATATCAGAAATAGAGGAATTTATATGAGTACAATGAACAATGACTGGGATACTTTATTTGATCAAGAAATTCAAAAAGATTACTTAATTAAAATTGATTATTTCTTAGCAAAAGAATATAAAACAAAAGAAATCTATCCCGCAAAAGAAAATATATTTGCAGCTTTTAAAACAACACCCATCAAAGACACAAAAGTGGTGGTTTTAGGACAAGATCCATATCATAATACTGGACAAGCACAAGGCTATGCCTTTTCCGTTCCAAGTGATTTTCCTTTACCTCCTTCTTTAAAAAACATTTATAAAGAATTGGAAAATGAATATCACGTACCTGTGAGTCGTAATGGCGATTTAACGGATTGGGCTAAACAAGGTGTCTTATTAATGAATACCGTTTTAACAGTAGAAGCTCATAAAGCTTTTTCTCATAGTAAAATTGGTTGGCAAAACTTTACGAATGCAGCTTTACAATTATTAAATGAACAAGATCAACCAATTGTTTTTATGTTATGGGGAAACAGTGCCATTCAAGCTAAAAAATATTTAAACAATCTCAATCACTTAGTCCTTACAAGTCCTCATCCATCTCCTTTAAGTGCTTCAAGAGGATTTTTTGGGAATAATCATTTTAAATTATGTAATGAATTTTTAGAAAAACATGGTGTTTCACCTATTCAATGGATTTAAAGATAATTTGACTAAAACAAACTTAACAAGTAGATTTAAAGTAGTGATGAATATACGTCGGAAGGGCAATTTAGAAGAGAGGCAATGTGTAATCCTCTCTTTTTTTATTTCTTATACTAAAAAAGCAGATTACTCTGCTTTTAGTTCAAATAAAATATCACGAAGTTGAGCTGCTCTTTCAAAGTCTAATACTTTGGCTGCTTCTTTCATTTCTTTTTCGATATTTAAAATCATCGTTTCCTTATCTTTTTTACCCATCTTCTTTTTCTTCAAGTATTTAGCCGTCATTTCTTTTGTTTCTTTAGAACGAACGACATCATGAATTGGTTTAATGATGGTTTTAGGAACAATACCATGTTCTAAATTATATTGTTCCTGAATTTTACGACGACGATTCGTTTCATTAATCGCATATTCCATGCTCTCGGTCATGTTATCGGCATACATGATAACTTTTCCTTCACTGTTTCGTGCGGCACGACCAATAATTTGGATTAAAGAACGCTTAGATCGAAGGAATCCTTCTTTATCGGCATCTAAAATCGCAATTAAAGAAACCTCGGGAATATCCAATCCTTCTCTAAGTAAGTTAATACCAATTAATACATCGTATTTCCCTTGTCGTAGGTCGTGAATGATTTCTGTTCTTTCGATTGTCTTAACTTCATGGTGTAGCCAAGCTACTTTTAAATCCATGCTCTTTAAATATGAAGTTAAATCTTCAGCCATGCGTACTGTTAAAGTTGTGATTAATGTTCTCTGATTTTTCTCAATTCGTTCTTTGATTTCCCCAACTAAATCATCGATTTGTCCTTCAATTGGACGAACCTCAACAATTGGATCTAGTAATCCCGTTGGACGAATAATTTGTTCAACGACTTCATTGTTCACTTGTTCAAGTTCATAGTCACCTGGTGTAGCGGAAACATAAATAGCTTGATTGATAAGTGATTCAAATTCATTAAAACGTAAAGGACGGTTGTCTAAAGCGCTTGGTAAACGGAATCCATATTCCACTAATGTCTCTTTTCTAGCACGATCGCCGTTATACATTCCTCTAATTTGAGGTAAAGAAACATGGCTTTCATCAACAACTAATAAAAAGTCATCTGGAAAATAATCAAATAAAGTATAAGGTCTTTCCCCTTCTTTTCGTCCATCGATATGTCTTGAATAGTTTTCTATTCCAGAACACATTCCAATTTCTCGAAGCGATTCAATATCGTGACGACACCTTTGTTCAAGGCGTTCTTTTTCTAATGGCTTTCCTTGTGAATCAAAATAATCAAGACGATCTTCTAATTCTTGTTCAATGGAATCCGCTGCTTTTTTCATAACATCCATTGTATTGGCATATCCGGTTGCCGGATAGAAATTATAGATACGATAGGCTTGTATTAATTTACCTGTTACAGGATCAACTTCACTGATTCTTTCCACTTCATCATCAAACAATTCAATGCGAACCACAAATTGATCGGTATGCCCTGGTGTCACTTCAATGACATCCCCTCGTCTTCTGAATGTACCACGTTGAGGATCCGAATCATTACGACGGTATTGTTGTTCAATTAATGCTTCCATTAATTGTTTTTGAGAAATAATTTCGCCAACACGTAAAGAAAAAATCATGTGACGATATTGTTCCGGGTTACTTGCCCCATAAATCGAAGCAACTGATGCCACAATAATCGTATCTCTTCTTTCTAATACGCTATTTACAGCAGCCATACGAAGCATGTCTAATTCTTCATTTGTCTTCGTATTTTTATCAATATATGTATCTGTTTTAGGAACATAGGCTTCGGGTTGATAATAATCAAAATTTGACACAAAGAATTCCACTCGATTTTGAGGAAAAAATTCTTTGAATTCACTATATAATTGCCCGGCTAAGGTTTTATTATGGGCAAAGACTAAAGTTGGTTTATTTACTTTTTCAATTACTTTTGAAATTGTGAATGTTTTTCCTGTACCCGTTGCCCCTAATAATACCTGTACCTTTTTATGATTTTCAATTCCTTTAACTAATTTATCAATTGATTGTACTTGATCTCCCGCTGGTTGATATTCTGAGTGTAATATAAATTTATCCATGTCTTGATTATATCATAAAAAAGAAGAGCTTATCGATTGATAAGCTCCTTAAGGCCACATAAAACTAAATACTAAAACTAAAATCATAGAGGGTAACATATCCGCTAATGGAAAATCTTTTATTTTACACATTTTTAGTCCTGTAGCCAACATCAAGATTCCTCCACATGCTTTGAAGTCACAAATCATTGTTTCTGTACAAAAAGGTAAAATAAAGCGTGACAACATAAACATCAACATCATGACCATGAACTGAGGAATCGATACTAGGGCAACTGTTTTTCCTAGTGTACAGGCAAAAATAATAGCGGTAAAGAAATCTAAAATAGCTTTCGATATCAGTATCGATGAATCTTGTGTCATCCCTAATACAAGTGATCCATAGATACCTGTTCCGCTTGCACAAAACAATACAATACTCGTAACAAGTAAATCATGGTCTTGTACTTCTTGTTTGACACACTTTGATAAAAGATTGCCACCTTTTCTTTATCTTGAATATGAAATACTAATCCTAAACTAGTTCCAATGACTACAGATAAAATAACAGCAGGCATTGTTTTCATCAAAATAATAGAAGATATCGCCATGGTAATGGAACAAAGACCAAATATTAAATTCAAGTTTTCTTTAAATGAATCCGATAAATATTCTTTCACGAAGTTTCCAATCAATCCACCAATTAGAACACTTGCACAATCAACAATGATTCCTACTGGCATATTAACCTACTTCATCATATGAAATGACTTCAATTTCATTTTCTTTAAGCCATTGTTTCATGTCTTTATCACAAAGCATTTCAACTTCCATGGCTCTTGGAATTAATAAAGAAGATGTTTTTAATATATAGGCGTCTAAATAACCTGGATGACATACAAACATACATAGACCATTGTCAGGATAATTGGTTAGAGCTGCTTGTTTTAAAGACTTATATGGATCGTATTCAGGTTTCATACTATCTAAGCTTGTGTACAACATGGTGTTTCTAAATTTCACGGGTCCATTAAATCCAACTGGTAAATAATCACATCCATGTGCTTTAGCCACGATTTCCATTCCTTTAAAGAAATTATCGGAACACACAGCATGCCCTTCAAAATAATGAGGTTTTTGTCCTGTAATTTCGACAAACTTTTGATATTGTGCTTCAATTTCTAAAATGACTTCATCTAAGTTCACAAAATCTTCTTTCGCACTTCGATAAACTTTACTTGCTTTCAAATTCCCAGATTCATCACAAATACTAGGGATTTTAGATGGATCTGTTAATGGTTTTCCAACACAAATATTGGTATGTAATCCTAAACATACATTACTATCTTTAATTAAATTATATCCATGTAAAGAAGCTGGCATATTTACCATAAATCCAACGGATTTAATAATTCCTTCTTTTACACTTTTTTCAATTCCGTAATTAATTCCTTCGCTAAATCCTAAATCATCGGCTCTAACTATTATTTTTCTCATTTTTTTATTACTTCCTCATCTTTTGAAAATCCAAAGAAATAAGTGACTACAGCAGCAACGATAATTGCGATGACTCCACCTATAACTCCTTGGGTAAAGTTACCAGCAGGTCCTCCTGCAAATCCACTTAGGGCTACAAAGCTTGCCACAGGCACCATTGCATAGGATGCTACTCCCATGATAGCACAATATAGGGCACCCGCAAATCCACCGGCAAATAAACCAATGAATGGTCGTTTAAATTTTAAACCAGTTCCATATAATCCTGGTTCCGTAATTCCACCAATAAAGGCACTAATTAAATAAGAAAGTGTTAACGCTTTTTCGTCTTTGTCTTTAATCTTTAAGAACGCCCCAATCAACATTCCCGATACAGCTACACTTGCCATTGTGGCACCTGGTGAAACAACGGCATCAAATCCATTTTCCGCAAACAAAATCAACATATTGGCAATAAATACTTGATGCATTCCTGTCATAACTAAGAATTCCCATAATCCACCAATTAAGGCAATAACTAAAATACCAATTACTGGAATATTTCCTAGTGCTAATAATCCACTACATAACGCATTTCCAATCCATCCTCCAATAGGAGCGCATACTCCAAACATAATTGGTAGCATGATAACTAAGCTTAAGAATGGAACAAATACCGTTGATAAAATATCTGGAATGATTTTCTTCAATCCTTTTTCAACCCATTTTAAAATAAATACCGTTAAAATAATTGGTAACACTGTTGATGTATAATTTGATGGTGTTACTGGAATTCCAAATACATCAAAGTTAGATCCTACTAATGAAATAAACGTAGGATGAATCAAAATAGCTCCTAACAACATTCCAATAAAAGGACTCGCTCCCATTTTCTTTCCAGCTGTGTATCCTAAGAAAATAGGCATAAAATAGAATCCTGCATCTCCAACAAAAGTACATAAAGTATAGATATTACTTCCTGCTTCTATCCATCCTAACATGTCACCAAATACGGCAACAATCATCTTAAACATCGCAGCACCCATCATAATTGGAATCAATGGCGTAATACTTCCTGATAATGTATCCATGATTGCTTTTCCAACTGATTTTGGTGTCCACTTTTTCTTTTCTGTGTCTAAATCTTCATTAATTGAACTTTCTTGGGCAAATCCACCAATTTTGCATAGATGTTCATAGACTTTCGTAACATTTTGTCCAATAATGACATGATATTGTCCACTTGAACGAGTCACACCAATAACACCTTTAATACCCTTAATCTTTTCATCATCAATTACACTTTCATCTTTTAAGTTAAAGCGTAATCGCGTAATACAATGTGTCACAAATGTGACATTTTCTTTTCCACCTACGGCTTGTAGAACTTCCGTAGCAATTTGTTGATTTTTATCCATTTCTTTTCTCCTTTATATAACTGTCTGGCCACAACAGTTTTTTCAAAAATAAAACCCCACATAAAAAATATGTGAGGTAATGCCCATAGCGGTAACAATCCTAATTTAAACGATTAATATGTATCATCAAATACAAGAGTTCGTCTTTGGAACAAGGCTCATTGTATTCTTTTTCCATGAATTTTTCTATTTCACATACACAAGCATAACACTGAGGATATTGATTCTTCATATTTTCAAACATTTCTATGTTTTCTTCTTCAATGGTTTCATGTGCTTCTTTTCGTTTCACAAAATATAAAACGTGATAACGAAATCTTTGATAGTTCACACTATTTTTATCTACTTTTATATCATAATGCTCTTCTATGATTTTCGTTAATTTATTTAATATACGACTCGACTTTTCTGACAATGTTTCCACATTTTTATTTTGTCCTTCATGAGAACTAATCAAATGCATTGCCACACAAGTAATTTCTCCTTTTTCTAAATACACATTCATTTTTTTATTGATGTTTTTCACAATCCAAAATGCACATTTATTAAATAAAGGAAATTGTTCTTCAATTTCATAAGAATATGGAAAATTAATTTTCATTCCAGCTTTGGTTCTTTTAATGCTGTAAGATAAATGATCGGCTAAGACAAAAACTAAATTTGAATCCCAGTTTCCATCAATTTTTGATTTCACAACATCAACCATGTAACTAACAAACTCAAGAAATTCCATATCAATTTCATTGAATAATTGATAAAACTTCGGATTTACATCATAAAATGTTCGATTTATTTTACTTAGGTCATTTAATTCATAAGGTATTTGTCCAAAGCCAATTCCTTTTCCAAATAGAACAACTTCACGGGCATCATTATCCAAGCCAATCGCAACATTATTGTTTATCTTTTTAATGATTTTCATGCCCTTCCTCCTAAATAAAAAAACTCTATAAAACAAAACCAATTTATATGGGTAATGCCTCAAAGAGTAACAATCCGATTTATCAACTTGTATATAATATATATCATGTTTTGAAATTTTGTGCAAGCGCTTTCCAAATAAAAAGATCACAGATTACTCTGTGATCAAAGAAATTGCCTTATCATATTGGGAATCTAAATTCATTTCATTTATCTTTAATAGAACATCTGCTTGGATATTTTTAAAAGTATCCACATCACAATTCCCTGTTGGATCTAGATTATGATCCACTTGATATTGTTCAAGTGCTTTAGAACTTGCCAAACTAAAATACGTATCCGTACGATCTACATCATATCCTAAAAATTGTAGATACAATTGCAATGCCTGAGCATTAACATGAACACTATCCTTAACAATTTGTTCATCGTCTTCCATTTGTTTATATTGAACAGATGAAACCTTGTTGTTTTCAATTTTGACATCTGGTTCAAAGCCAACTTTATTAATGGAAGTTCCCTTAGGTGTTACCCATTGAGCAATTGTATATTTGATTGAAGTTCCATCATCAAATGGAATACTTACTTGTTCAGTTCCTTTTCCATAGGTTGTAGTTCCTACAGTTGTCACTACATCGTTTAAATTATCTTTTAAAGCTCCAATTAATACTTCTGCTGCTGAGGCTGTATTCTCATTTTGAAGAATCACAATTTTATTCATTTCAACACGATCATATTCATTCGAACTCTTTTGAACAATGTCCTTATCTTTTTGTTTTTCAATGAAAACAGGAGAATCTTTTTCTAATAAACAAGAAGCAATGTCTAATACACTTGTCAAATAGCCTCCTGTATCATCTCTTAAATCCAAGACCATTTTCTTAATGCCTTTTTCTTTTAATTGCTGCATAGCCAAATTAAAATACTTAGCAGAATTTTGTGAAAAACTATTTAAGATAATATACCCATAGTCATCATAAATTTCACATACTACTGTTGAATCATAAGAAGAAGGCGTAATTGTTGTTTCCATTTGTTTGTTGTCACGTAAATAAAGTACTTTTAATTCTTTATTTTCGTTTTCTTTTATATAAGAAATCACGTCTGCTGTATCGGATTCACTACAAACCATATCATTGATTTGAATTAAAACATCACCTGGTTGTAGATTTGCTTTTTGTGCAGGAGAATCCATAAAAATATGACGACAAACCATATTGTTGTTGACATCCGAATAAAAACTCAAACCAATTCCAACGTTACTTCCTTCTAATGAACTACTAAATAATTTAGCTTGTTCTAAGCTAAAATAATTGGTATGAGGATCTTCGGAAAAATTCACCATTCCCGATAATGCTTGTTCAACTAATGTTTCATCGTCTATGGTATCAGAATAATACCATTTATTTTTTAGTATCTTATAAACTGTATTGAATTTTTCTAACTCGGGATTGGTATTTGTTTTATAGATTGTTAAACAAACACCCACACCAAGGGCAAAACAAATAATACAAGCTATTATAGAAGATACATGTTTACCTATTTTTTCTAACATATTTTGATACTGCCAACTTACTTGCCAACCAGCCAATTCCAATTCCTAATACAAAGATAATCCATCCCATTTGATGCATCATTTGACTTGGCTCAATTAGCTTTAATACATTGACAAATAATTTTCCTCCCACTATTTCATAAATTTTCGCATAACCTATTTTTACTAAAAAATAAGTCGCAATAGAACCAACAAATCCAATAAACATTCCCTGAATTTCAAAAGGCAAACGAATAAAAGCAGAAGTAGCTCCTACTGTTTTCATTATGGCAATTTCGGATTGTTGTGAATAAATTGTTGTTTTGATTGTATTGTGAATTAAATACAAACTTAAAAAGACAAGAAGAAGGGCAACTCCATATCCTACTGTACGAACTTTTTCCATAAGTTTCATTAATTGAGTAACGCTGCTTCCTCCATAGGCACAAGAAGCCACGTTTTCGATTTGTTCGATTTGCGAAACAGTTTTTTCAATTTTAGATCCATCTTTTACTGTCACAAAATACGCATTGGCTAATGGATTCTCTTCGCCTCGATACATTTCGAAGGCTTTTCCTTTTTCTTCAATCATCAATTCTAGTTCATCGTCTTTTGATGAAAAAGTTACTGTATTCACATTACTTATATTTTTTATTTCTTCTTCAATGATTGGTAATTGATCATCACTCACCGTTGTTTGAAGAACAACATGAATACGAACATCTGATTCAACGTTTCTTGAAAACGAATCGACATGAAATCCTACTATCAAACAACAAGCTACAAGAAATATCGAAACAAATACAGCCATACTACTTGATAAACAAAGCACAAAATGTCGTTTAATTTTAATAAAGGCATGCTTTAATTCATACAAAAATAAATATAACCATCTCATATGCTCTTATATCCACCTTGTGAAGAATCGTGTACGATATATCCATTATCCAATACAATTGTACGCTTACGATATTTTTCAACTAAGACACTATCATGGGTTACCATGATAATAGTGGCATTAATGCTTCGATTGATTTTTTCAAGTAATTCAATGATTTCAAAACTCTTTTCAGGGTCTAAGTTTCCTGTTGGTTCATCGGCAATTAAAACCTTTGGATTATTGGCAATGGCACGTCCAATCGTAACACGTTGTTGTTGTCCACCCGATAATTCATCTGGATATGATTTAGCTTTTTCTTGTAGATCAACTAAATCTAAGACCTCACGAACACGTTTACGAATTTCTTTTTTAGGTGTTCCCACTACTTCTAGGGCAAAGGCAATGTTTTCATATACCGTTAAAGTAGGTAGTAAACGATAATCTTGGAAAATACATCCAATTTGTCTTCGATATTGAGGAACTTTTCGATGTTTTAAAGCTCCTACATCCACTCCATTGACGATAATTTGCCCTGAATCCGGTACTTCTTCCCCGTTTAATAATTTAATCATAGTACTTTTTCCAGATCCGGTAGCTCCAATGATATACACAAATTCACCGTCATTGATATCCAATGAAACATGGTTTAAAGCATGAACTCCATTGGGATATGATTTATCTACATTTCTTAATTGAATCATATTGCCCTCCTAGAAAAATCTTTCTGGTCGTTCACGACATGGTGCACTAGCACCTGCCTCGCATGCCGTTGCGGTTGTATTCCATCCAGCTCCAAAGGCAAAATCAGCACTCGCCGCAAATCTAGAAATGGCTGTTTCCATTGACATACTTCCTAAATTGATTACTTCAATATGACAATGCGCTCCTGAGGAGTTCCCTGAATTTCCTACCGCTGCCAAATATTGTCCTTGGCTTACCACTTGTCCAGCACTAACACCAAAGCCTTCTTGGGCTAAGTGTGCAAAAGAAATCGCGTATAGTGTTCCATTCACGTTGCACAACATTTCAATTGTGTTTCCACCACCATATGGCCATCCTGTCCAGTTTCCTAGGTATCCACCATTTGTTGGTGCTGGATTCGATGCATAAATGATAACTCCATCAGCAGGGGCAATTACTGGTGTTCCAATGCTTGCTGCCATGTCCTCTCCTAAGTGCATTCCACCACCTGGATAGGCCCAAGTTCCTGCGGAACGATAAGCCCCTGGCACAGGATTAATAAATCCGGAAACACTAGGTACAGTTACTTCAACAGATGGTGAAATTACACCTGCAGAAGGAATGTTATTACTTGCTGCTGCTTGTTCTTGAAGTTTTTGTTTTAAATCCGCTTCAACTTTACGATATTCTTCTGCCAATTGATCATAGGATGCTTGTAGTTCTTGGGCAAAAGCTTTTTCTTCTTCAATTCTTTCTTTTTGTTCTTCGATTTGATCCGATAAACGCTCTTGTTCGTCTTTCTTTAATTCCAATTCTTTTTTCAAATCACTTAATTGCTCAATTTGTTCTTGATCACTTGCGGTAATTCGTTCAATTCCACTGAATCGTCTAAACATTTCATTTAGACTACTTGAACCCATAATTAAGTCAATTAAAATATTTGTTCCCGTTCCCGCTTGTTCATTAATCATTCGCGTAGAAATTTGATCCGACCATTTATCGATTTCTTTTTGTTTTTCTTCGATTTCAACTTTAACAGCTTCAATTTCTTTATTAATTTCAACAATCTGGTTTTCCATATTTTTAACTTGAGAATCCAAAGAATCACTTAAAGTCTTTTGTTTCTTAGCTAATTCTTCAATACGACTTGAATTCAATTGAAGAGATCCTAAATCGTTTTTATAAGATTCCATTTCTTCTTTTAATTTATTAAATTGATCATCTAAATAATTTTGGAAACCAACACAGGCTTTTACGCCTTCTTGACTTGTTTGTACTTTCGAACAAGTCGCATACCAATAATCTTCATCTGAATAATCCACATCCTGAGCATAAACAGGAATACATACCATCAAAGAAAGACAGAGAATACAAGAAAATAATTTTTTCATATTTACAGTTGTCATCCTTTCTATCGTGTCCATTTTAAATATTTATGAGATGCTAAGTAAGAACCAATCACACCTACGATAAGTCCTACCAATAAAATACCTAATGATAAATATAACATATTTGGCATAAATGGCATAATTTTCAACATACTGCTGACTAACACACCATCTAATTTAGAATATAAAACATAATATCCTATATCACAAATCAAAATAGGAATTAAGCTTCCAAAGAAGCCAAAAATCATTCCTTCTAACATAAATGGGAATGTAACATACCAGTTCATGGCACCTACATTTCTCATTATCATAATTTCATCTTTACGTGTTTGAATCGTAAGTTTAATGGTATTACGAATTAAATAAATTGCCAGGATAATCATAATACCAAGGAAAACATATCCCCATTTACGAACAACTGCCATTAAAGATACGAGTGTAGTAATCATGGTTCCTCCATAATTTACTTTGGCAACTCCATCCATATTTTCTATTTTCTTACTGATGGAATCTAAGTTTGATTTATCTTTTAGATTTACAACTAAAACATCATATAATGGATTGGATTCTTTATATTGTGAAAAGACATCACCATTTTCCTCAATTAAGGCATCGAGTTCATCTTCCTTACTAGAGTAAGAAACAGATTCAACATCTTTTAATTTTTCTATTTTCTCCATTAAAGAAGGTATTTCTTCTTGTTCAACAGAAGGAGAAATAGAAACTTGAATTATAAATTCTTCTTCTAATCCTTGGGTAACATAGTCTAAGTTTAATGCGAATATACCCATAATCATTGCGATAAATAAAGCTACAGCAATAGATAATATAGAAGAGAATGTTAAGGAAAAATGACGGCGAATGTCTTGATTTGCCATTCTAAACATACGTGGCAAGCATTTTATAAACAAGAACATTTTTTCACCTCACAGTTTATTATAACATATCTTAAATCATATAGTCCAAAATCACATAATTACACAATAAATATCCACCAGCCTAGCTGGTGGTTTTTCAGTTTCGGGCATAGCCCTG
>NZ_JBJEEX010000007.1:0-3792 GCF_051873495.1 Floccifex sp. | reverse complement strand
CCTAAATCTGCAGCAGCTTGAACTACTGGATCTAACGTCTTCATTTTACCATTAATATCGACCATCAGGTCATTAGTTTTATCCAACAAATCATTTGTTTGATCCATCAGACTATCCATATCTTCTGTCATCTTTTTTAATGATTCATTAGTTGTTTGAATAGTTGTACTGGTTTCTTTTAATAATTTTGCGGTTCTAGTAAGCATTGGAATTGTAAACAATACCAAAATCAAGAAAGCGATAGCCGCAATCAAACCAGCTAAAGCACCATAAGAAATTGTCATTTTTAACCTCCATTATTATCTAAAAAAAGTCTAGCATGAAAATGCTTTATTCTCAATCTATGTATTGTTATTATTTTATAGAATCATAATGTAAAGAAAGGACCATCTATGAAGCTTCCCTCACAATTAAATATTCAAAAAATAAAACTAGACTGGAATAAAATCGGTCAAAATTTACTTTCTACTGTTTGGCAGTTAGCAATTACGACCCTGATCTTTTATCTATTATCTCACTTTGGGCATAAATTAATTAACAATTATTTAGCTAAACACAATACATTAAAAAATAAACGCTCTAAAACAATTGCTGCTTTGATCAACAGTTTATTCCAATATACGTTGATCTTCTTTTATTTGTTTGGCGTCTTATCAATTTTAGGTGTGCCAGTTGGAACGCTACTGGCCAGTGCCGGAATCTTCTCCCTAGCTTTAGGGATGGGGGCCCAAGGATTCGTCAGTGATCTGGTCAACGGTTTCTTCATCTTGAGTGAAGACCAATTCGATGTTGGTGACTTGGTACAAATTGGCACTAACGTAGGAACTGTAGTTCAACTGGGGCTTAGAACCACTAGATTAAAAGGTTCAGATGGTTCAATTATCTACATTCCTAACCGTAATATTACCATCGTGCAAAACCTAGCTCATGGCGGTGTGGCACTTGATATTAACCTTGACCTTGATGCTGAAAACGATGTTACAGAAGTAAGCCGCCTCATCAAGCAATGCAATCAAACTATTCAACCCGAGAAAAAGACAATTGTTCAAGGTCCAACGATTACAGGAATCACGGAACAAACCGGCAACAAATTTGTTTACAGCATTCACTTTCAAGTTAAGCCAGGAAAACAAAGTGCAGTTAGAAATTTGTATTTAACTAAATACATTCAAACTTTGCAAAAAAATGGCATTAAATTTGCTAGTGTGCCTACCCCAAAAACAACCCAAGCTAAGTAAAAAATGTCCAGTTTTAAAAACTGGGCATTTTTATTTTTGATCAATATTTTTGATTTCTTTGTAAGTTCTATAAATAGCAATTATTCCTGAAAGATTGATCAGAATAAGTATCCACCAAACTTTTTTATCTGCCATGGAAATCGTAGTTAAAAACCAGATATCAAATAAAACATAAAGTAGAAAAATAATTAAAATATTCCAACATCCTAGCTTAGCCACATATCGTGAATAATATTTTCTAGTTACCGGCAAACACGCTGCCACCATCACAAAAATTGCTAGAATTCCGATTACCCATAATGCCTTAATTGCGCCTCTTTCAAAGCATGATTTATTTTTGCTATTTTTATTATCATGCTTTTAGTAGCACCCATTTACTTATTTCCGAAATCTCGGAAACCAATTTATTCACCATAGATCTGTTTAATTTGTGTAAATGCAACCTGAAAATCTGATTTCATATTTTTAAGTCCTAGAAAATCTAAATACTTAAACAAAGAAGCTATTTCAGTACTGTCATTATTCTTGGCATAATCAATCAAACTATGCATGAATTTTTTACGAATAGTTTCTTCCGCATACAGATTCATTATTTCTAACGTATCTAATTTTTCTAACAAACTTTCAGCTTTGGGCAGATCCTTTTTATTTAATGGCTCATCCTGATACCGCTTTAAATACTGCAACGAAATTGCTTTAAGCTGCTTGATATTATTTGCTCCATATGCATCGGCAATATCTTGAATTGAAAAATATAAATGTGAACTGACCGTATTTTCTAAAAATTCCATTGGTTGAACATGGATATTAAAAAGCAAGGCAATAACTTTACACCAGGATAAATTATCCTTGCCCTTTTCCCATTCTGCTAGCGTAGACTTGTTAGTAATCTCCTTTGCTGCATCAACTAAATTAATATGATGAGCTACACGCATTTTTCTAAATTTCGGGCCATAGATATTATCTTTTATTACATTTTCTTTTACAGAGGTCTCCTACTTATAAACACAAAAAGGTGTTCCAAAATGAACACCTTTTTTCTTTTTATTCAAATTGTTCAAGCCAAGCAGGTAATTCTTGTAATAATTTTTCTACTGCACGACCACGGTGAGAAATTTCATTCTTTTCATCAGTAGTCATTTGTGCAAAAGTTTTACCCTTTTCTGGTACATAAAACAATGGATCATAACCAAAGCCATCTTCACCTTGTGGCAATGGTAAAATGCGACCTGCGCATGTACCCGAAACGACTAAATCTTTATCAAATTCACCTGGCATCGAAACCACGATTGTGGTCCAGAACTTAGCCATTCTCTTTTCCTTGGGTACACCGCCAAGCTCAGCTAATAATTTAGCATTGTTTTTGGCATCATTATGAGCTTCACCAGCATAGCGAGCACTTCTTACGCCCGGTTCACCATTTAATGCATCAACCATCAAACCAGAGTCGTCCGCAATTGTTGGCATTTTACTAAAATCAGCCAATTCATGTGCCTTAATTTTAGCGTTGGCTTCAAAAGTATGACCACTTTCAATTGGATGTGGTGGATTTTCCAAATCCGCATTTGTTTTAATGATTACATCAACATCAGCTTGTTTGAAAGCTTCTTTTAATTCACGTGCCTTACCTTGATTGCTAGTCGCAAACAAAATTTCTTTAACCATTATTCGTTCTCCGTATCTACGTGTTTGGAAGTTAAAGTGTCATCATCCATAAACGTACGCGCTAATTTATCAAAGCTTGTTGAATTACCAGTAGTGTAGTATTCATGAACTGGCTTATGGCCTTCTTCACTAAACAAACCATCACGGCGCATTACGTTGAATGTATATTGTGCTACTTGATCAGCAGGATCTAAAATAGTTACATTTTCATCGTCAATTGCTTCTTTGAATTCTTGTTCAATTAATGGATAGTGGGTGCAGCCCAAAACCAAGGTATCAAAATCCTTACCCTTTAAAGGAGCTAAACTTTCTTTAACCACCTTTAAATTAGTCGCATGCTCTTCTTGTGCTTCAACTAATGGAGCAAGTTTTGGCGTAGCTAATTCTGTTACTTCAATTTCTGGATCACGGAAATGAATTTCTTTTTCATAAGCATGTGAACCTACGGTTACACTAGTTGCTACAACCGCTACCTTTTTATTCTTAGTAGTTCTAGAAGCTGCTAGTGCACCTGATTGAATAACCCCGATAATCTGCGGTTCAATTTCTTTTTCAATTGTCCCCATGGCCGCAGCGGTTGCCGTATTGCAGGCAAAAATTACCAGCTTCACATCATTATTAAGCAAGAACTTAACTGATCTGCGTGTTAAATTAATAATATCTTCTTTAGTTCGATTGCCATATGGCATATGTGCGTTATCACCAATAAAAACGGTGGATTCATTAGGCAGTTTTTCAATTACTTTTTTAGCGATAGACAGGCCGCCTAGACCTGAATCTAGTAGTCCAATTGGACGATTATCCATGATAAAAAACCTCTTATTAAGAAAAAAATTATTTTCTACTCCTACTAGTTTACGGTAAAATAAAAAAGAATAAAAGGGATGAA
>NZ_JBJEEX010000006.1:0-20141 GCF_051873495.1 Floccifex sp. | reverse complement strand
GCAGGGCTATGCCCGAAACTGAAAAACCACCAGCTAGGCTGGTGGATATTTATTTATCAGCATTATGAATAACATCCAATACAGTATTTAACTCATTCGCATTAATTTGTCCAGGAGCGCTCGCCTTATCTGCACAGCCAAATGTCATACAAGAGCCATATATTTCCCCTGTTAAACGCGATATCAAGCCAATTTTTCCCATTGACATTGTAATTATAGGTTTTGATGAGCAATCATTTGTAGCTTTCAGTAAAGTGAATACATCATCTTCATCATTAGGCATTACAGCAAGTTTAGCTATATCTGCTCCCATTTCATGCATACCATCTAAACGATTTATCATTTGTTCATAACTAGGTGTTTTTTCAAAATCATGATTACTCATAATAACACATACATTATTTTCATGTGCCAAAGTCAATAAAGATTGAACAACTTGTCGTTCTCTAAAATATTCGATATCAACTAAATCAATATTTCCTGACAAAATAATAGCTTCATTTATTATGCGATATTGTTCATCACTAATTTCTTTTACTCCTCCTTCATTACTTGTTCTAAATGTCGCCAGAAGAAGGCCTTTTTTTAATTTATTGTGAATAAAGTGAACTGCTTGTAAAAGAGCATCAATATTATCAAAATCATAGTAATCCATCCGCCATTCTACAACATCGTACATTAATCCATCTAATCCATTAATTTCTTTTTCTAACTCATTTATATTAGAACCCATAATGGGAACACAAATTTTAGGTTTTCCCTTTCCAAATTCAATATTCTTTATATTCACTATTTGCATAGATCCTCCTTTTAATGTTCATGAATATATTTTACACAAAATAAGATTTATATTCGATATTTTCATGAATATTTTTCATAAATGTAAATTATTTCATTTTACAGTTGATTTTTTTATCATTTTCTTTATAATACTAACTATGAAAACAAAACTAAGCTCATACTTTTACTTTTATAGCTAGTTACCTTGGGAAAAGTAATTGATTTCAAGGTTTTTTAAAGCGTTAACTCCATATGGTTAGCGCTTTTTTTCATAAAAGGAGGAATTATGCGATTTTCAATAGTCAAAGAACAACAAATAAGCCAATTAGATGAAGAACTATTTTCTTTATTTAACTTCCATGACTACGCGTTTATGCCTACAAATTTAGAAAATTTAAAAAATATGATTGAAACAAAACAATTTGATGGTTTTTATATTGATGTTCCCTATCAAAAAGATATTTCCCCATATTTAGATGTATTAAACACAAAGATTGTTGATACTATCATACAAAGAAACAATCAATATTATGGTTACAATGCTTTATATAAGTCATTAGAACAAATTCTAAATCAACATAAAGTGATTTTAAAAGACAAAAAAATCTTAATTATTGGAAACACCCCTCAAACTTATACAGTCAAGAAGTTAATGCAAGATTTACATGCAGGTGAAATCAACATCGTTGATGAAAGTTTAAGTGATGATACGATTTCATATATAGAGTGCTATGCCAAACACCTTGATAGTGAAGTTGTTATTAATGCATCTTATATAGGAATGAATCCTAACATTGATCAAGAAGCCATTGATTTGAATTTGTTTTCTAAATGTGATTTATTTATAGATTTAGTTGCAGATCCTATTATCACAAAAATGGGATTAGTTGCTAAAGAAAGAAACATTAATTATATTAGTGGTTTAGAAATACGAGTCAGTCAAATAAAAAGAATGGTTGAATTATTCAAAAACATTGAAATCTCCAATCAAGTATGTGACGATATTTTCAAAAAAATTTTGATTAAACGTAGTAATGTTGTTTTAATTGGTATGCCAAGTTGCGGGAAGTCAACAATTGGTAAAATACTAGAAAAAAAACTAAATAAAAAATTCATAGATATGGACGAAGTTATTGTTCAAAATACAAATGTTTCTATTCCTGAAATCTTTAATCGAAGTGGTGAAGCGGGTTTTAGAAAATTAGAAACGATAACTTCAAAAGAACTTTCCAAAGAAAATGGTCTGATAATTGGTACAGGCGGTGGTACAATTAAAAATAAAATCAACATCGATTATCTAAAATTAAATGGAATTATCATTTTTATAGATCGTGATTTAGAGAATTTAATTACTTATGATCCAAATCGTCCTTTATCTTCAAGTCAGGAAGCTGTTAAAAAGTTATATATGGAGCGTTATCCTTTATATAAAAAATATGCATCTTTCATTGTTAACAACAATGGATGCATAGATGAATGCGTTGATAATATCATTAAGGCATTTCACAATATCAAAAAATAGAAAGAGAGTATAGTAAATATGATTATCACAGTAAAAAAAGAAGCAACAAAACAAGACATTGATTTATTAATCCAAAAACTAGAACTTCAAAATGTTCAAGTCCATGCCATTTATGGTGAAAACTATAATGTTTTTGGTCTAGTTGGTGACACATCAAAAATTGATGAAAAAAATCTAATGGCAAATCCAATTATCACCGATATTCAACGTGTTTCCCAGCCTTACAAATTAGCCAATCGTATGTTTCATCCCGAAGATACAATTGTTGATGTAAATGGAATTAAAATTGGTGGCAAAAAAATCGTCATGATTGCTGGACCTTGTTCGGTAGAAGGACAAGATCAAATTACACGTATTGCCAAAGAAGTAAAAGAAGCTGGAGCTGATATGTTACGCGGTGGTGCATACAAACCTAGGACTTCTCCATATGCTTTCCAAGGAATGGGTACAGCTGGTATTCTAGCTATGGTGAATGCTCGTCAGCAAACTGGTCTTCCTATTGTATCTGAATTAATGGCTATTGAACATTTACCTGAATTTGTTGAAAATGTAGACATCATTCAAATTGGTGCTCGTAATATGCAAAACTTTGATTTATTAAAAGCCGTTGGTAGAACAAAGAAACCTGTTTTATTAAAACGTGGATTAGCTAATACAATCGAAGAATGGATTATGGCCGCCGAATATATTATGTCAGAAGGAAATCCAAATGTAATTTTCTGTGAACGTGGTATTCGTACATTCGAAAAATACACTCGTAATACTTTGGATTTAGCTGTTATTCCAATTATTAAAGAACGTACTCATTTACCTATTGTCATTGATCCAAGTCATGCAGCTGGTGACTATAAATTAATTGAATCTCTTTCATTAGCTGCCATTGCTGCTGGTGCAGATGGATTAATTATTGAAGTGCACGATGATCCTTGTAATGCATGGAGTGATGGTTCACAAAGTCTTAAGCCAAAACGTTATGCTCAATTAGTTGAAAAAGGTAGACAAATTGCTGAAGTAATTGGTCGAACAATATAAAATAAAAAACAGTATCACATAAGATACTGTTTTTCTTCGCTTGTTTCGATTAAATCTAATCTTCTCTTATAATCAGGCATCACTTCTTCTAAGATTTGATAGAATGCTTGTGAATGATTAGGTTCAACCATATGAATTAATTCATGACAAATAACATATTCAATAAAATCAATTGGATAATGAACCAATTCTGAATTCAAAGTAATTGAATTTTTATCAGGATGGCATATTCCCCAACTTGATTTCATATTACGGATTATAATTTTAGGTTTATTGATATTAAATCTTGATATACGATAACTCATCATATCAACGATATCAACAAATGTCTCTTTTGATATCTTCACTAAAAACCGCTTATATAAATATTCAATATCGTCTTTATTTGTATATTGAATTAAAAGTTCATCTTCACTATAAGAAACACGATTTACATCACTTTTAATTTTCTTTATACGAAAGCTCTTCCCAAATAAACGAACAGAAGGTTGATAATCAAAACTATGGGCATGATCCATAACATATTGGTCAATTGCTTCCCTTGTACAAAATGGATTGGCATGAACAACAAGTTCCCCATGTGCTGTAACACGCATTCGTATACCTTTTTGTCTTGATATTTTAACTGTATAATTTGGTTTTTCCGTATTTGAAGGCTTACCCTTTATAACGTCTGACATCCGACATGCACCAATTCCTTTCTGCCCCTTGCCTTTTAACGTGTACTTATATATTAACATATTTTTGAGCAAAATCATACCATGAAAGCATGTTTTTTGTTAAAATAAAAAGACGAGAGGAATTTTTATATGAACAATCCATATCCCTATTCACTTGATAATAAAAGATATCAAACCATGAATTATTATTTTAAAACTAAATACAATCAAAAAGTTGCCAAAGTCCCTCTAAACGCGAACTTTACTTGTCCGAATCGCGATGGTTCAAAAGGTATAGGTGGCTGTACTTTTTGTTCTGAAAAAGGTTCAGGAGATAGTGTTTTAAACTTCAATAGTTCTTTAGAAACACAATACGTTACTGGTCTAATGCGCATGCAAAAGAAGTGGCCTAATTGCCTTGGTTTTGCTTATTTTCAATCTTTTTCAAATACTTATGCTCCTTTATCTGTTTTAAGACAAATTTATGATTCATTTTATTTAAGAGAAGATGTAGCTGGTGTTTGTATCGCTACTAGAGCTGATTGTTTAACAGACGAAATGATTGCCTACTTTGCACAAAAAGCATTAGTCAAAGAAACTTGGATTGAATTAGGTCTACAAAGTATTCATGAAGACACGATGAAATTATGTAATCGTTGTCATGATTCCCAAATTGTATTTGATGTCGTTGAAAAGTTAAAGAAAACCAACATTAAATGTTGTGTGCATATTATGAATTCATTACCTAACGAATCAAAAAAAGACATGATAGAAACAGCTTTAAAAGTATCACATTCACATTGTGATGCTATTAAAATTCATATGCTCCATATTATTGAAGGGACAAAAATGGCCGAGGAATATAAGCTAAATCCTTTTAAATTATTATCTTTAGAGGAATACGTTGATGTTGTTGTTTCACAACTTGAAATACTGGATCCTAATATGATTATTGAACGATTAACAGGAGATGGCATCGCCAGTGATTTAATTGCTCCTGAATGGACAATCAAGAAAACAATTGTTTATAATGAAATCGATAAAGAAATGGTAAGACGAAATACTTGGCAGGGTAAATTTTATAAATAAATCTAAAATCAAATATCTAAAGGTCGTGTTTTGGGCACGACCTTTGTTTATGTTTACAACTTGTTTTAATCATTTAAGACACATACAAAATATCTAATCGATATAACTTTGTAGTCTAGCTTTAAATTGTGGTCTCTTTATTAAATCATAGGCATGCTTTAAAATATGTTTAGCTTTTTCCAAATCATAACATGAACCACGATTAAGTTCATATCCAAATTCTTCATCCGTGTAAAACCTTTGATAAATCTGATAAGCTTCACAAAGAACGTCTTCTTCAAATGGAAAAATCATTGATTCTTTAAAACTTCCATCCATATCGCTCAGATAGGATAAACACATATTTAGGCAGGTCATTCCAGAATATAGTTCTACATTTGAATATTTTAAATAATATTTGTAATAAAGTATTCCTTTTAGAGCATAAATCACACATTTTCCATTCTTTAGGCCTTCTTGTAATCGATATGAATATTCATGCTGATGTACATCAAAACACCATTGAGCAGCTTCTACGTCTGAAAAAATGAATAATTCAGGGTATGCATAAACCTCAAGAAACATTAATGAATATGGATATACTTCTTTTTGTTGCACGGTATCGATAGTAAAAAGATATGAATTAAAATCATCTTCAGATACACTTTTAAAAGCTTGCAACTCGTTATAATAACCGATTAATTCAGAAATAAAATCATCTCTAGATACGCCTGCAAAAGCTTCAACATCAACAGGATCAGTTTGTAAGAACGGATAAAGTGCTATTTTATTTAAAGTATGGATAGCATTACACAAAGCATGAAACGCTCTTAGACCTCGATATCCTTCTACATTATTTTCGCAATACCTATTTGTATTTGCATATAAAAATTCCAGTTCCAATCCATATATTCCTGATCCTGTTTCTAAATACTTTTCAATTAAATAACTTACATATTCATAGTGCTTTTGTGCTTTTTCGTCTCTAGTCTTGTAAGGTTTATATGTTGAAAGATTTATTTTTAATTTTGAGCACTCCCAAGAAGAAAGTGGTTTTATTAATTCGACACTCGCAATCACATCATCTTTTCCGCTCGGTATTGTAACAGAGCATGATTCAACTGAAAAGGGACCAGTAATCTTAAGCTTTGTATCTTGCGTAGAAATTGGCAAAGTACAATCAAGTGACTTAATAAAGTCTCTTTTTTTTTCACCATTTATATAAATTTTATATTTTTCCCTTTCGTCCTCCACCCATAATGTTACAAATAAATTTCTCATAGAAAGACCTCCTACATATTTATCGATATTTATCGATTTTTTTATTTTAATAAATAATTGGTGAATTCATTGCTAATAATTCTTTAATTTCTACATCCATTTCATCCTTATTTAAAGAATGATTCATCAAATTACGTGCACGCACTAATATCTGCGCAGATGTGCGAGCTATCATAGGAGGATATGGAGTTGAAATAATTATGTATAATTTTTCACTAGCTTTTACATGTCCATAGTAACAATAAGCAAGACATAAAATAAACTCTTCAAATTTAAAGTGTACTGGTTCAGTGAACATCGTATCCATCTTTTCGAAAAGAAGTAACGATTCTTTAAGCATTTCTTTGTTCATTGATTGCACAGCGACCAAATTCATTGCTGTGGCTTTTAATGCTACATGCGTTACAGATTCACTAACACCCGCTAATTCAAGCTTCTTTAACCAGTATAATGTTTCATTATAGTTTTCATCCAAATATTCAATATAAGCCATAATTTCCCATATTTGATATTTACTTGGAACTAGATTTTCTTTTTCTAAATAAGATGTGCTATTAAAATCATAATAATCAAGGGCGTATTTTATATAAAATTTAGCGCGTTCAGTATCATGAGAATTCATTGCTCTAATTGTAAGAGTATGGGCATGAAGTGCAATAATTTCATCAAATTCATGATCATCTTTTAATCTGTCCAAAGTTTTTTTAAAATTTATTTCTAGTTCATCTCCTATTTCGTTTGAAATAGTTTCAAAATATTGTATTGCCTGATTTTTCACCCAATTCGCGTGTTTTTTATTATTTTCATAGCGAAACTCCGTTCTAAAATTATCGTCTGTTTCTTCCATTGATATAGAATGATCTCCAGCTTTAAAAAGTGCTCTATCTATATCTACTTGTAGCATTGATTTCAAATGAGGATTTTTTATTAAATCACGAGCACGTTCTAGCATATGAGCAGCATATTTAGGGTTTAGAGGAATAGATACACACTGTGCATATTTTTCATCTGTGTAAAACAGTTTATATATAGAATAAGCTTCACAGAGAATATTTTCCTCAAACGGGAATATAACAGGCTCATCAAACGTTGCATCCATTTTCTTTAAATGTTCAAACATACGATTTATTGTTATTTGATCCTCGCTCTTTAACGGTGAAGTATGCCAATACAAAAGTATGGCATCTAAATAACCAATACAATTATTATCTATCTCACCAATCTCTTTAGCCTTCTCTATCCAATCTTGGCATTTAATACGTTCTATATTATCTGAACTAAAATAACCAAGAACCGCTCTCACTTCATAAACACGAAATAAAAAGAACTCAGCCATTTTTTGATCATCAATATTAGAGGAATGTAACCAATCTTCAAAAAAAGATTGGGCAATATCGACATAATAACTAGCCTTAGAAGGAATAAAATGAGGTTCATTTATATATCGCAAAGCTAAACTACAAGCATGTAACGCGCGTACTATGTCATATTGGTCAATATTTTGCTGATAATATTTTTCTGTGACTTTATATAATTCTTGTAATTCATCACCTATTGTTTCTGATCCTGTTTCAAAATAGTCGAAAACAAGGTCATTAATATAATCAAAATGTGCAAGTGAATCTCCCTCTAAAGGTTCTTTCACTGGATATTCGGCAAACGTAATATAAAGAAATGTCGATTTGAGATTAAATAAAGGTATCCTTACATGGGCGATTAAATCATTTTCTCCATCAGGAATCATAACAGTTGCTCCTTGCATACTTGAAGGAACAATTGTTAACTTTGAAGATTGAGTAGAAATTTCCACAATACATTCCGAAAAAGGTCCTAATTCTCCTTTTTTCACTCCATTTATATAAATCTCATATTTTTTAGGTCCATCTTTTTCCCAACACTTAACACATAGTTTTCTCATAGAAAAACCTCCGATATATTATTCATTAAATAAACTATATCATTAATTTTTTAGGGTTAGAAATATTATAATTTATGACTATATATGTATAAAATAACATAAACAATGTAAAAAAATCAGTGAGATTAAATATCTCACTGACTGAACTTCTATTATTTTAAAACAACACAATAGTTATTTTTCTTTCCTCTACGTACAATTACCATGTTATCTACGTAACAAGATTCCATCGAAACAACATAATCCACATCTTTTACTTTTTCACCATTGATAGCAATTGAATTTCCATTGATCCATTCTCTTGCTTCACGTTTAGAAGAAGCAATCTTTGTTGTGATTAAGAAATCAACTAGGTTTAAACCAGCTTCACATTCAATTTTATCCATGTTTTTAACAGCTGATTTACGTTCTTTTTCATCTAAATCTTGTAATTGTCCTTTAAATAAAGCATTTGTGATTCTTAAAGCAGAATCCAATTCTTCTTGACCATGAAGATCACGTACAACTTCTTCTGCTAATGCTTTTTGAGCCAAACGTTTATGAGGTTCTGTTTTTAATGATTCCTCTAAGGCATTGATTTCATCAACACTTAAGAAAGTTAATTTTTTCAAATATTCAATCACTTTTGCATCTTCCGTGTTGAATAAGAATTGGTATAATTCATATGGACTTGTTTTCTTAGCATCTAGCCAAACAGTTCCTGATTCACTCTTACCAAATTTAGTTCCATCGGCTTTTGTGATTAATGGCATTGTCAACCCATAACATTTAACATCCGCTCCACATTTTTTACGAATTAATTCTAGACCACTCGTAATATTTCCCCACTGATCTTGTCCACCAATTTGTAAAACACAATTCTTTGTTTGATATAAAGTTAAGAAATCTAATGATTGCAAAATCATATAAGAAAATTCAGTATAACTAATACCAGAATCCAAACGTTTTTTAACAGTTTCCTTGTTTAACATATAATTAACATTAAAGAATTTTCCATAATCTCTTAAAAAATCAATAACAGATAAATTTCCTGTCCAATCTAAGTTGTTAACCATTTCAAATCCCCATAAACGAGAAATTTGTTCATGTAATGCATCAAAATTATGTTTCAATACTTCTGGAGTTAACATATTTCTTTCCCCTGTTGCTTTAGGGTCCCCGATAAATCCAGTTGCCCCTCCAACTAACATAATAGGATGATGACCATGTTGTTCCAAACGCTTAGCCATTAATAAAGATGAATAGTGTCCGATATGTAGACTATCAGCAGTTGGATCGGTTCCAATATAGAATGTAACACTTTGATTATTAATAACATCTTCAACTTCTGGGCTTGTTACATCATTAATTAATCCACGCCACTTTAATTCTTCAAAAAAATTCATAAATTCCTCCTAAATAAAAAAAACGTCCTATATAAGGACGTAATATACGCGGTACCACCTTACTTCTCTTTTCAGAGCACTTTAACCTTTAACGCAGGTGTTACGTCAAATGAAGCAAGAAGCTGTATCTTATAGATTCAAATAAAGCTTTTCACCAACCAGCTTTTCTCTAATAAATGAAGTTCTAATTTCTTTTCTTCTTTTCGCTTTAAATGGATTATACCGTATAATCTATGAAAAATAAAACAATTTTTTTATTTTTTATACATGCTATATAGAGATCTATTTACAGGTAAAATATAATTTCCCATCAATTCATACACAACCGCATTGAAACCTCTTGTAAAATCAAAATCATCATATCCGTCTTTTCCTTGTTGAAAAACAGGATTTAATTCATTAAAACTATAGAAGTAATATCCACTATGGATAGCTTGTTGGATCATGTACCAATGAATCGCGTATTTACTATAAAAATCATTATTTTTACTGGCTATGTATACAATTTCTTTTCCATATTCAATAAAGCAAAAATAATCTAAATAAATCTCTTGTTGCGTATCTTCATCAACTTTATAACTAACCAATACATGAATTTGATTGTTAAAAAATCTATTCATGTGTTCAACTTCTTCCCAGTTCACATCTTCATTCGATATTTCTTTAACCTTAATTCCCATGGCTTTTGCCATTTGAATATTTTGACAAGTTGAATTAGAAAATTCTTCGTATATTTCATCAGAAGTTCGATAAGTTAAATCAATACCCGAAATAAAATGAGAGCTGTCTTCTTGTTTTTCAAAGCCACATGAAATCAAATTATCAATCATTTCAAAATTATTTAATCCATTAGGCACAACAGTTCCATCTTTATCTCGTTGTTGAGAATAAATCATAGGATCTATTTCTAAATAAATAACTTTTAAATCATACAAATAACTCTTTAAAGCCCTTGTGAATGATTGCAACAAAGCTTTATCGGTATAATCAATTACCATTCCTTTAGGAATCCAAGCTGATTTAAACACTTTCATAATAGGCAAAGTTGCAATCATACAACATGCTAAACATTCTTCTTGATTAAAATATCCTAAATACTCAATAGCATATCCTTCGTCGATTAATTTATTTGCTGCATATATTGATTGTTCATAATTCTGAAATGGATATTTTTCTAAACAGGATTCATATAAGTTTGCATCAATGGGTTTTAAATACATATATAACCTACCAATCTACATTAAATAAAGTATAATTCATTTTTGAAAAAAAGGTGTTAAAATAACACCTAATTTGCGACAATATTAACAATTTTTCCTTTTACCACGATAATTTTACGAATTGTTTTTCCTTCAATTTGTTTTTTTACCGCTTCAATTGATAAAGCTTGTTCTTTTAATTGTTCTTCTTCTGTTCCTACATCCGCATCAAATTTACCACGAACTTTTCCATTAACTTGAACAACACAAGTAAATGTACTTGATTGTAATTTTGATTCATCATAAGTAGGCCATGGTTCATATGCGATTGTATCATCATGTCCTAACAAGTTCCACATTTCTTCACCAATATGAGGACAAATACAACTTAACATTTTAATTAAACCTTCCGCATATGGTTTATATACAGTTTCGACTTTATAACATTCATTAATGAATACCATCATTTGACTAATAGCTGTATTAAATCCTAATGTTTCAAAGTCATTTGTGACTTTCTTAACTGTTTGGTTATAGATTCGATCTAATTCATGTGAATTTGTATCTACAACTTTACCACTTTCGATAAATAAACGATAAACACGTTCCAACCATTTTTTGGCACCTTCAACACCTTTAGAATTCCATGGTTTACTTGCTTCAAGAGGCCCCATGAACATTTCATATAAACGAAGTGTATCTGCACCGTATTCTTTTACAATGTCACTAGGATTAACTACGTATTCAGGGTAACGTTTACCCATTTTGATACCATTTTCACCCAAAATCATTCCTTGGTGAACTAATTTTTTAAATGGTTCTTTAACTGGAGACAATCCTTTGTCATACAAATAATTATTCCAGATTCGAGCATACATCAAGTGACCTACAGCATGTTCTGGTCCACCAACATATAAATCAACTGGCATCCAGTGTTTTAATAATTCATAATTTGCGAATTCTTCATCATTATGTGGATCAATATAACGTAAATAATACCAACTACTTCCTGCACTTCCAGGCATAGTACTAGTTTCACGTTTACCATGAATTCCATCTTTATTATAATCTTTCCATTCTGTTGCGTTTTCTAAAGGTGCTTGTCCATTGTGTCCTTTATAATCTTCAAGTTCTGGTAAAATTAATGGTAATTCGTCATCTGAAAGAACCATATCTTCCCCATTATCTAAATGAACAATAGGAACTGGTTCACCCCAATAACGTTGACGAGCAAAAATCCATTCACGGAAACGATAATTAACTGTTTCTTTGGCTATACCCATATCAACTAATTTTTTAGTAATTGCAACTTTAGCTTCTTCAACAGTTAAGCCAGTGAATTCTTCTGAATTAATTAATTTACAACCTTTTCCAAGATAGTCTTGTTTTTCGAAAGCACATTCACTCACATCTCTACCTTCAATAACTTGAATCATATCAATATTGTGAGCAACAGCATATTCAAAGTCACGTTGATCATGACATGGAACAGCCATAACAGCTCCAGTACCATAGTTTGCCAAAACAAAGTCACCAATAAATACTTCAACTTCTCTACCATTTACTGGGTTAATTGCCTTAATTCCTTCCAAACGACAACCAGATTTACCTTTATTTAATTCAGTACGGTCCATATCTGATTTTGAAATTGTTTCTTGAATATATGCTTTTACTTCTTCTTGGTTTTTGATACGAGGCATTAATTCTTGAACTAAATCACCATCTGGTGCTAGAACCATGAAAGTAATACCATAAATTGTTTCAATACAAGTCGTAAAGATTGAGAATTTTCCTCCGCCAACAATTTGGAATTCAACTTCAACCCCTGTAGAACGACCAATCCAATTTCTTTGCATTTCTTTTGTTGATTCAGGCCAGTCAATTTCATCAAGACCTTCTAACAATCTTTCGGCAAATGCTGGTTGATCAATACATAGTTGTTTCATATTTTTACGAACAACTGGATATCCTCCACGTTCACTCTTTCCATCGATTACTTCATCATTGGATAAAACAGTTCCTAATTCTTCACACCAGTTTACAGGCATATCAACATATTTAGCATATCCATCTTCGTATAATTGTTTGAAAATCCATTGTGTCCAATGATAAAATTCAGGATCACTTGTGGCAATCATACGACTCCAGTCGTAATCAAATCCTAATTCTTTTAATTGTTTAGTAAAGTATTCAATATTTTCTTGTGTGAATCCGTTAGGATTATTTCCTGTTTGAACAGCGTATTGTTCAGCTGGCAGTCCAAAAGAATCATATCCCATAGGATGCAATACATTATATCCTTGCATACGTTTCATACGAGAAACAATATCCGTTGCTGTATATCCTTCTGGATGCCCGGCATGAAGTCCAACCCCAGAAGGATAAGGGAACATATCTAATGCATAGAATTTAGGCTTACTAAAATCCCATACATCTGTTTTAAATGTTTCATTATCTTCCCAGTATTTCTGCCATTTTTTTTCAATTTCTTGATGATTATACATGTTTCCTCCTAAATAAAAAAACGCCCTATCTAAGGACGTTATAAACGCGGTACCACCTTAGTTTTCCGATTGGAACACTTTTATTCTTTTATCGCAAGAATTACGGGTAACATTACTTACCAACTCCTTAGCAAGTTCAACATTTCCTCTGTACAATTTCCACCAACCATTGTCTCTCTAAGCAGATTTCATGTTTACTACTCTAATTCATCGTCTACATGTACCATTTTACCGTTTTTTTTTTACTAGTCAACGATTTTAAAGATTTCAAGACCAGAAATTGACATTTCGTCGTAATATATATGGTATTCTAATCCTTCATATATACACTGAATATAAGTATCACAATCTTTTAAAATTGTTTTCTTATCATTTACTTCTACTTCTTTTTTTAAAATTAATTGACTGGAATCAAAATTACATTCTCTTATCATTGTATTATTTTCTATAATTGCTTTAGCATGAGAAATAATTGCCAAATCAATCATTGATTGTTTATTGCACTTCATGAGTTCTACAGATTGCATGCACAAAACACTTATATAACTAACACACTGTATCAACAGAAATAATACAATTAATGACATATATAAAGAATATCCATTAACTGATTTGTGAATTATATTCTTTTTCATCATAAATCCACCTTAAATAAATTTGATGATCAATTTCATAAAAATAAGCATCTTCTATATGTTCCATCCAAATTACATATCCATCTCTTTGTACTAGACGATGATTATCATATTCTAAATATATTTCTTTATGATTTTCAATCAAATGTAAACGCCCCTCATCAACATATACATCAGAACTAATCGCACATTTTTGACGCAATTGTAAAATAGCATATTGATTTTGATGTGATGAATCAAATATCAAGATTTTTTTAGTCACATCTAACATCATAATACACAACAAAGATACAATCGCAACTATCAATAACGAAAGCAAAGAATCAATCAGTGTAAAACCATTTCTTTTCGATTTTTTCATTAATTATTAAATCCTCTTGTTGCTTCAAAACATGTACACAAGACAAAATGAGTTGCGCACAAATCGTAACAATAAATAAAGACAATAATGCCTCATTTAAGCTAAAACCATTATTCATATCGTACTCTTCCCGAACCTAATTGATAAATTAATTTCATTTGTTTATTTTCTTCATAACACGATAACGTTAAAGCTTTTGATATATTTCCATTTTCATTGTAATGAAACGAAACTGGTGTACACGAAATATTAGAAGGATAATCTACACTATACTCATCAAAAAGCGCATTATGTTTGTTGATAGTCACATTTACTTCTTGTTTTGTTTCAAATGCTTTTTGTTGCATTGTTATAGAATAAGCCATCATTTGTTTCATAAACATTGTCAATGAACTTTTGGGTTTTTGAATAGGAATAGAAAACATACACACAATCAACAAAACAAACAACATTTCTACAATTGTAAATCCATTATGAACTTTGTGCTTGTCCATCTATTATTACTATCTCCTTTCCATTTGGACATTTCTGTTGTCCGTCTTTTAAATATCCTTCATCAATTAATTGTTCTACCGTTATAGGTGTTTCATCTTCATTTATTTCATAAAGTAATATTTGACTATTCACAATTTCAATAAGTGCTTGGCATCCTTTAGATCGAATAATCGTTTCTTTTTGCTGTATATTTGGAAGCGTAATCAACAACAATATAACCATAATCAATAACACAATCATCATTTCTAGAATCGTAAACGCATTTTTTTTCATTTTCTCACCTACATTCCACTCAGCATATTCAACGGATACAACATAACTTGATATACATATATCGCAATCATACCAACACATGCATAAGAAAAAATTTGTATTCCAGTTGTTGCCTTTTGTATAATTCGTTTTATTTTTAAACTCGTTTGTTGTGCATAAACTTTTAATAATTCAGATAAACTCGCATTTAAAGAACCCGTTTGAAAGTATTTTATAAAGTCTTTATCGAGAAATTCATTTTCATTTAAGATTGAAATGATATTTTGACCTTTTTTTAATCCATTAAATATATCTTCACTTATTAATCTTATAAAAGAAGAATTTAAAGTATGAAGATATTCAAAACAAGTTTTAGTAGTTAAACCAGTATCAATCACATTTGCGAGTAAAAAACTAAATTGATGTGTCACAATCATTTTCATAAATTGAGATTTTTTTATAAGAATAGATAAAGAATTGGTTTTATATAGAATCAAACACAAAGAACTAAGAACAATTAGAAAAAAGAAAATTAAATAAAAAATATATTTCATAATGAATAATACGTTAACATCACTTTGATTGGTATTCATAAATTCCATATAAGGTAAAATCGCATCATTAAGAAATAAAATCATCACAAAACAAAATATAAAAATAAATAAAGGATATATCATTTTCTTGAAACAATCTTGTATTAAACCATCACTATTTTCAACCATATAAAACGTATTTTTTAGACTATCTTTAATCGATAAAAAAGATGAATAAAACTTAAAATATTGATTAAACCGCTTATTCTTAAACAAAAATATTTCCGATAATGGTTTACCTTGTTGCAATTGTTTTAAGATGGCTTCATGATTACGAAAACATAATTCAATCATCATTGTAATACTGATACCATGATCTAAAAGACAATAAAATTGTTGAATTTCATTATCATAAATCAAACAAGTCGTATTCAGCTTGCTGGTCAATGATAAGTCCGTCATCAAGATTTTTTTTAATTTTTCTTTTAAGTGTTGAAAATTGGTTTTCATATTTTCTGTTTTTAATGACGAACTCAAGATTTTCTTTTGATAAAACTTCATAAACACACTCCTTTCCATAGATTGAATTATATAGACGACAAGAAACAATAGAAGTTAAAACCATTTCAAGTTCTTTCAAAGGCAATCCAAAATCAATAAGCCTATTTATTGTTTCGATTCCATTTTTCGCATGTATCGTAGTAAATACCAAGTGCCCGGTTAAACACGCTCTTAAAACCATTTTAGCAGTGTATGAATTTCTTGTTTCTCCTATGAATATAACATCTGGATCATGTCGTAATAATTCTTCAATTCCTTTTTCGTATGTAAAGCCTTGTTGCTCATTGATTTGTAATTGCAGATATTTTTCGTCTCTTATTTCAATAGGATCTTCTAAGCTTACTACTTTATGAAGTCCTCTAACACTTATTTCATGTAAAATTGCATGAAGACTTGTCGTTTTTCCTGAACCCGTTGGTCCACTAAAAATAATCAAACCACTTCTTTTATTCACAAATGAATAAAAATCTGCAATTGTTTTTTGATCATGACATAACTGTTCAATAGTTAAGTTTTGTTTTTGATTTAAAATTCTTAGAACCCCAGTTTGAATGGATAAATTAATAATGACACTAAAACGACAGGATATCGAATTGATTTCAAATTGAGAACTTTGTGGAAGAAAAGGATTTGTTAAATCAAAATTAGCTTTAAATTTTAGATATTCAAAGAAATTTTCATTCCATATATCTTGTATAATCGTTTCTAATCCTTTTTCCGTTCGAAAGGTAATATCTAAGTGATGATTTTTTAATACGAAATGAATATCAGTGCATTTCTTTTCAAGAGCAAATTGAATTAAGTCTTTTAATAATTGTTCCATATTATATAATTCGAAAAAAAATTAAAAAACGCAAAATAAATTTAAAAAAAATGCATACTTCATCATTATTTTTGATAAAGTATGCATTTTTAATATTAAAGATATGGATTTTCTCTTTTTTCTTCATCAAGAGTTGATAAAGGTCCATGTCCAGGTAAAACATGATAATTTAGTTTTAAAGCCTTTAATTTGTTTATTGATTCTTTCATTTGTGTATAAGAACCCGTTGGTAAATCAGTTCTTCCAATGGAACCCTTAAACAAAACATCTCCTGTAATCAATAGACTTCCAATGATAAATACAGTTGAACCTACAGAATGACCAGGACAATAAATTGCTTCCACTTCAAAATTACCTATTCTTTGTTTTCCTTCTAAAATTGCTTTTGGTTGAGCATTAGATGTAATTGGATACATAAACAAAGAAGATGAATTTAAAGATGCGTCTTGTAAAAATGAAAATTCATTAGGATTACAATAAACATCACATGAAACAATTTTTAATAATTTATCTAATCCATTAATATGATCAAAATGTGCATGCGTCAATAAAATGGCATCAACAACACATTTTTCTTGTTCCATAATAGCTTCAATATCAAAGCTATCTCCTGGATCAACAATTAAAGCATGATTGTTTTCAATGATTATATAACAATTTGCTTGTACCGGTCCTAATGTTCTTGTGATAACTTTCATGGGCATATACTAAAAAAGACCACTTCTGGTCTTTCTTATTTTTTCTCCTTATGATCAGTTTTTTGATTACATTTAGGACAATATTTTTTAATCACCATTTTATCTGGATGTTTCTTCTTGTTTCTTGTACCGATGTAGTTTTCATTACCACAAACAGAACATTTAAAAGTGATACGATCTCTCATGGTCTGACCTCCTTACATATTGCCTAAGTATTTTACCATAAGAACCATTTATTGTGCAAGAACTATTGTGGATACAATTGAAAATATTTTTCTAAAACTCTTTTAGTAACTGTATCTGTACAAATGTTTTCGGATACATCTTGTGTGTTAATTGAACTTGTAGGGGCAACACAAGCAAATGAAACCTTTGGATTTTCATAAGGTGCATATCCTACAAACGCTGCAGTTGTCCAATCTCCTACTTCTGCAGTACCTGTTTTTCCCGCTACACTCGGTGTCATTTCCGATAATCCTTTACCACAATATCCTTCACTTACACAAGCTCTAAATCCTTGTTGAACACGATTTAAGTATTCAGCTGATTTAGGTTCATCTAATTTATTACGAAGTTCAACTTCATATGTTTCTACAACTTGCGTACTATTAACTTCTGTAGCATATGAATAAAATCTTGGTTTATATGTATAACCCGTAGTCGCAATAGTCGAAATATATTCCAATAATTGAACTGGTGTATACATATCATATTGCCCAATCGAATAGTTTAAAAGCATACCAGCTAAAACATTTACAGATTGATAACCAGCAACCTCCCCAGGAACATCAATTCCCGTGACATTTCCTAAACCAAAACTTGTATAATAGTTTCTCATTAAGTTTAAAGTTCCTGGAACATCATTAACTTGTAAAGGTTTTCCTTCTGTATAAACACCATTTGCCAAACGAATCGCAATATTAAACATGTAAACGTTACTAGAAACTTGTAAAGCAGTTATGTCATTTACAGGACCATGATCTTTATACGATGCGAATTCTTTACCCGCAATGTTCATAACTTTATCGACAATGACCTCGCCAGGTTGAATAACACCTTCCATCAATCCCATATAAACTGTTGCGCCTTTTATACTTGAACCAGGATTGACAAGGGATGTATAGTTTCCAGATGCATAATATGTCATTTCCTTGGAATCTAAATCCTTTTGATACCCTGATAAAGCCAGCATTGAACCATCATTGGGATTCATCATACACATAAATAAACTTTGGAAGTTTTCTCTTCGTTCTGTTCCTCCATATTCTTGAAGTACACTTTTTAAAGTTTCATCAAGTGTTTGTTGTAAATCAATATCAATAGACAAATGAATATCATATCCTTTTACAGCACTTCTAACGACTTCTTTATGAGCAAGTCCGTTAGAATCATAGGTAATAATTGACTCCTCACTTGTTCCAGCTAATAAATCATTATATTGAAATTCCAAGCCACTTTTTCCTACTGAAGCATTGGGTTGGAATCCTTTTTGAATATAATAATCATAATAATTTTCAGGTAATCCTTGCGTACTTGTAGAAACAGAACCAAGGACATCCGACAAACTTTCACCATATGGATATTCTCGTTTCCATCCTCCAAAGTCAACATCAAATCCTGGGAACTCAGTTTTATGTTCAACTAAGTAGGAAACCGAATCATCATCCACATCTTCCAAAACAACGTTTTCTTGTCCTGTTGAAGCGTTGGCAATCATACGTTGATAAATAACACAAACTTTTAGTTCCGTGTCACTCATTTCTTTTAAGTTAGATTCTTTGATGCGATTATACAACAATCCATAGCGGACAGATTCCGCACTGGAACCCCAGCTTCCATTTAAATATTGTTCTTTTTCCTTATCTGTCAACAAATCATTTCCAGCATACTTTTCATCGCCATAATCAAAATTTAATGTACGATATGTGATAAAAGCCTCTTTTTTATCTCGATCCGTTAACTCATCTTCATTAAGTCCAAATACTTCCACAATACGTTGAGCATACAAAAGATAATCGTCAATTCCCATATTTTGCGGAGATGTATATGTGATATTGTGAGAAACAACTGTTTTCGCTAATACCTTTCCGTTACAATCATAAATTTCACCACGTGGTGCACTTACATATTGTCGAATGGAAGTATAATCATCTTTCTTTTCTACATAACTATCGTGTTGAATAATCTGAATAGTGAATAATCTACCAACAATAACAGTGAAACAACCAACAATGACCAAAGCCAAAACCAATATTCTTTGAGAAATGATAGCACTTATATTCTTTTTAACTTTTTGTTTTCTAAACTTTTTGATAACCATTCCCCCTATACTCCTTTTATTATACATAAAAATATGAAAATTGCGATTTTTCTTTATGAGAGTATAATACATTAGAAAATTAATACACCAATGTTGATAAAAAACACCAATCGAA
>NZ_JBJEEX010000005.1:0-20175 GCF_051873495.1 Floccifex sp. | reverse complement strand
ATAACGGTTTTATGATATTCATTTAAGATTTTCAATAGACTTTTAGCTTTTGTACTAAACTGGTCATTGAATTCTTCTTGAATGTGAAAACTAGTAAAATAAATGTCGACTTCATCTTTAGGAATAAAAGTTTCATCGAATTTTGATATATAAATTGATTGTCCTAACATAAATCCTCCTAGACAAAAAGTGTGGCATTTGTGCCACACTTTTGATTAAGCTTGTGATACTTCTTCGTCTTTAACAAAAATATTTGTGACAATGAATCCCATTACATAAGAGATTACCAATCCAATTAAGTAGTAGATCATTGTTGTAGTTACACCATGTGGTCCAGCAGTCATTACGAAAGTTGCTAATAAACCAGATGGTCCCCAAGTTGTGGCAGCAACTTGCATAGCCATAACGAAGGCTCCACCGAATCCAGCTCCGATTCCAGCTGTGATGAATGGTTTACCCATTGGAAGAGTAACCCCATAAATTAGTGGTTCACCAATTCCCAAGAAACCAGCTGGTAAAGCACCAGAGATGACTTTTTTCAATCTTCCGTTGTTTGTCTTTTTACATTTGAAATAAATAGCGATAGCAGCTCCTACTTGTCCTGCTCCGGCCATTGCTAAGGCTGGGAATAATGTTACATATCCTAATGCTTCTAATTGAACTGTATATAGAGCAACTAATCCGTGGTGCATTCCCATGGCAACCATTGGCAAGAACAATGCAGAAGAAATAAATCCAGCAAATACACGAACAACTGGGTTACTTGACATACATACAACTTCAACGATTTTAACTAATGCTGTTGAAATGAATCCTGTTGCTGGCATTACGATTAAGATATATGGAACTAATGTACAAATTAATGTTAATAATGGTGTGAATACGATGTCTAAGCTATCTGGCATACGTTTACGGATGAATTTTTCAACTTTAACTAATACCCATGCACCAATAACAACAGCTAATACACCACCACGACCTGCTCTTAAAATGGCATCTAATGGTTGTGCTTCATTATATAATCCAATTGTTTGAGAAATAACGTTGATTCCATCTAATGATGTGATCATTCCAAGCATACCACCTAAAATTGGTGTTCCACCGAATTTTTCAGCAGCTCTGTATCCAGCCCATGCTGTTAAGTAAGCAAGCATTGCTTGGTTGATTAATGATAATAATGTGTGAATCACAACTAATACTTTGTGATCTGCATATCCAGGATATACTTGTGCAATTAATGATGCGATACCAGCACATAAACCAGCAGCGATTACACCTGGTAATAATGGAATAAAGATTTCACCGAATGTTTTAAACATTGATTTAATCTTACTTTCTTTTTGATTTTGTTTAACGGCTTTTTTATTTTCTTGCCAGTCATTATCGGTTGCGACTTTACTAGCAGGAATTCCCATTTCTTGGCACATATCAGCTAGTTTACGACATTTTCCAGGACCCACTACAACTTCAATGTAGTTTGCTTTATCATGAACAATTCCTAAAACGCCTTCAACTTTTTTCAATTCTTCTTCATTGATTTCATTATCACTTTTAACATCTAATCTTAAACGAGTCATACAGTTGGTAGCTGCAGTAATGTTTTCTTTTCCACCAACAAACTCAAAGATTTTATCTAATAATTGTTTGTCGTTCATAAAAACTCTCCTATTTCTTTATTTTTAAGGCTTGGGCTACATGTCCCTTCGCTTCATTTAATAATTCCTTTGCCTCTTGTGAAGTTGAACCTGTTAAAATCATAACAACGGCCACTTTACATGAATTATCGGCTTTATTTAATGTTTCCCTTGCTTCTTGTCGATCAACACCCGTTGATTCCATAACGATGTTTTCGGCTCTTCTCTCTAATTTTTCATTTGATTGCATTACATCAATCATTAAGTTTTGATAGGCTTTTCCAATGCGTACCATAGAAGCCGTGGTAATCATATTTAAAACCATTTTTTGTGCACTTCCAGCTTTTAATCTAGAAGACCCCGTTAATACCTCTGGTCCTACAATCACTTCAAGAGCAATATCTGCTGCTTGTGACATAGCTGAATTGGCATTACAGCTAATAGAAGCAACAAAGGCTCCTTGATTCTTGGCATATTCCATAGCACCTAATACATAAGGTGTACGTCCACTTGCTGCAATACCAACTAAGACATCCTTATTAGAAAAATTGATTTTTTCTAAGTCTTCTTTTCCTAATTCACGATTGTCTTCGGCACCTTCCACCGCATTTCTTAAAGCATAGTCACCACCAGCAATTAATCCCACTACCATTCCTGGATCAACTCCATATGTAGGTGGACATTCCGATGCATCTAATACGCCTAAACGACCACTTGTTCCCGCTCCTACATACACAAGTCTTCCACCGTTTTCAAAAGCTTCAGTTACTTTATCAACGACTTGAGCAATGTTAGGAAGGATTTTTTCAATTGCTTCTGGAACTTTTTTATCTTCGTTATTCATTGCACTTACAATTTCTAAAGAAGACATTTGATCGAGTTCCATTGTATTTTCATTACGAGATTCAGTTGTGAATCCATTCAGATTTAACATGTTAACTCCCTTCAATTTCATAGTGTTTTGAGCTCTTACACCAACCATTGTCATGTTAACATTAATAAAAAATTATTTCTACACTTTGACATTATTATGAAACAATGTTTCTGTAAACGGTATCATTTTGAACGTTTCATCAAAAATATGAAACAATTACAGCAATGTGAGAAGAAAAATTAAACAATTGAGGGCATAATAAAAAAGATGACCGGTCCTTAAACCAATCATCATTTCATGTCACTTCATTATTTTTCTAAATATGTAGTGAAAAATCATTATTCAATATATTCAATTAAACTATTTGCAATTTTTTTAGGAGCTACGCCCGGTGATGTTTCATAAATATATCCTTCTGAATCTTGCCACACAACAATTCCATCAATATGTGCTCCTTCAACAACATATAAACTAGAATTAACTTTATGTACCTTCCTATTATTCTCAGTCACATTGACTACGCATAAATATTCATCATCACTAAATCCTGTAAGCTCATGACCATCGAAAGAAGCTGCTCCATATTCTAAAACATACTCCTTATATTCTTTTGCAAATTTCAGTCCAAGTTCTTCCTCTGCTTGTTCAATCTGAGCAAATGTTGCCGATTGTTCTGCATAAAAATAAGGTTTTTCCCTCATAACTTCTGTCAATTTTTTCATCATAAATATCTCCTAGCTCATTTCTATTAGTTCGGCATAATTTTTCCAAAACGCTCTTCTTTCTGAATTCCAATTAGTTCCTTCCGCATGTGCTTCTGTCCGCTTTAAAAAACCATGAATTGCTTTATTATCGTGTTCTTCTTGAGTCAAAATAGCGAGTGTTCCATCTTTCTTTTGTCCAACATGATGCAATTCATATGATAACCCTTTTGAATCTTTAGGAGCTAATCCTTGTTTCATTCGTTCAAGATTTGTTCTTCCTTTCGAATCTTTTCGGTTTAGATCTATGTCAAATCTCACTAATGCACTTTTATCTCCAACCATTACAGATTTTAAGTTTGCCTTTTTAAACACAACATCGTATTCTTCAATTGTATGAAATTGCTTAATCACATCCACAGGATATCCTGACTCTTTCTGAATTTTTGCATATTCATTTATTGTAAATGCGGTTTGTTTCGATTCTCCATAAAGAGAACTACCTTTAGCTTCTCCCCTCGAAATTTGGCACAGCATGGTGGGTTTTGACACCGTCTACAGCATCGACGACATCCACTTCACCTTTAAGAACAGACAGGAAATCCAAGCATAATCCCATAAACGCACGAACGCCTCACTACTGGTTTTGATGCCAGCGGTGAGGCGTTCTTTTAGTTTTTATTTGTTCTTCAGAAACTTTGCAATCTCATCAACGAGTTCCGGATGCCATGCGTCGGAATTTAATACACCTTTATGCCACATTGAAAACTTAGCTCCTGCATCAGTTGTTCCCCAACCGTTGCCGTAATGAATGAGCAAACCCATTTTTTCCATGATTTTGTTAAGAGCATTTACGCTTTTAACATCCAGTCCCATATCCTGCAGTTTTTTTACGATTCCTCTTTTATTCAAATCCCCCTTGTAATTGTAAGGCATAGTTTCGCCTCCTCACCTTATTATCAAATAATCAAGTTTAGTCATTATCGTTCTGAGCGGATGTGGTCAGCTCCATCATCTTTTGCGCATATGTATCCCCATCAATTTCTTCGTCGGCATACTGTCTCATCAGCTCGTCAATCTGCTCCTTCAATTCTTCTCTGGTCATTTTTTCACCCCCCCTTATAGTATGATATGATTGTTATCAATATATGTCTAAGATTTTATTTTTATTATTCAACATTTATTAATTAATTCCTTTTTAAATATAATTTTTTAATATTTTGATGTAATACGGACTTCTTAATTTTTCAACAGCTTCTTTTTCAATTTGGCGAACGCGTTCTCTAGTAAGTCCAATTACACTACTAATCTGTTCTAATGTCATTGGAATACCATCATCTAGACCATATCTCATTCTTAATATTTTTTCTTCATTTTCATTAAGATACTCTAAAATGTAATTAATAGCTTCTCTAAAAATTGACTGATTTGTCATATATTTCTTTTCTTGATTATAGTTGTCTATCATTTCAACATTATTTTGAATACAACTTATAAAAAAATCTATTTCTTCATGATCGTAGTACAACTTATTATCCTTTTGAGATATAAAACTAATCAATCCATCTTTATAAATTTCAACATCTTCAATACTTATTTTTTCATATTCTAAAAAATCATCTAAAAGTATCTTAAAGGCTCTCATTTTCTTCATGGTATTTTCTTTGAGACTTAAATAATTATTTTCGATAGTATAATTGTCTAATATATATCTTTTAACTCGGGTAGAAAAATAGTTATCAAAAGAACAATATTTATAGTAGTTATTATCCGGCTCTGGAAAAAAATAATTATCTATACATTTCATAAAACCAATAATTCCTAAAGAAAAAGTTTCATTAAGCTCTATTTTAGTTTGCTTAGTTACCTTATACGATATTTTTAATACACGTTTCAAATAAATATCAGCTAGATATTTCACGACACATTGTCTATCTTGTATCATTTCTTCATTTAAATATATCGATTCTTCTAGCTTTTCTGAATTTACATTTTTTATGTAGTATATTAGATTAATAAACTCAGGATATTCATTCAAGATTTCTTTATATAGGCGCTCATAATAATCATTGTTTTCATACTCTTTACGACATCTTTGAACTTTAATAACATCATCTAGACTTTCTTTTCTATCAAAAACATCCGTATATAGTATGTATTAAAATTTATTAAGTTTAATTTTTTCAAATTTCTGCATTTTTTAAACATTTTACTCATGTCTAACAAGTTATTTGTAGTGAATGAAGACAAATCCAAATATTCTAATTTCAAACACTTTTCAAACATACTATGCATAGATTTTACTTTTGATGTATCAAAATTAGATAAATCTAAATTACTTAAATTTTTGCAGTTGAAAAACATGTCACTCATATTTTCAACCTTGCTCGTATTTAAACAAACTATATTTAAATGTTTCAAAGAAGAACAATTTGAAAACATCTTTGACATATCCACAACTTTTGAACTATCAAATTTAGATAGGTCAAGCGAAATTCCACTAAAATTCTCAAACATACGATAACATGTAATATTACCTTTTGGGTTTATAACATTCTCTCCATCACCAATATAATGTAAATAGCCATATCCAGAATAATCGTATTTTATTTCAAAGTTAAGTGAATCATATTCTATACAGCAATTTCCATAAAATGTTCTCAAATTAATTAAAGTAATAAAGCCATCTTTAGAAAATATTTTCAAATTCGAACAACCGTCAAACACCTGCCCCACATTTTTCAATTTACAGCTTGATAATCCTGGAAAATAAAGTGTTTCTAAACAGTTGCATCCATCAAACATATAATCTATGTTTTCTACTCTTGAAGTATCAAAATTTGATAAATCTCGCATTTTAATATTATTACAATTGTAAAACATAGAATTCATATTTCTAATGTCTTGTGTATCAAACGAAGACAAATCAAGCGTTTCATTTTCACAGTCTTTAAACATCGAATAGCATGATATATTCCCTTTTGGATTTTTAATGTTTTTCCCATCTCCAATATAATGCAGATATTCAATCCGGTTCAAGTCACTCATTATTTCAAATTCAGTAATATCGTATTCAACATGTTGAATACCATAAAGTGTTTTCATCGGAGTTTTAACAATAATACTTTTCAAGCCACTTATCCCCTTTCTCAAATAAGTAAACTTTGCATAAAATATATTACTTCCTATTTTCGTATCTTCTTCGATAATAGTCCATCGTACGATATTCTATGATGTCTTTCATATGGTTTTTAAATGATTGTAGATGTATTACATCATTTAAATCATCTCTTATAGCTAGTGCATAGCCTTCTTTTTCAATAAAGAATCCATTTCCTGATGCTTTTAAGAATTTAATTGGCATTGTCTTAGCTTTTGTAAGATGTTGTTTATCTGTCATTTCTTTATATTTTTCATATGTAATATTTGCTGAGAAGTCTTTCCAGTTATTTCCGTGATCAAAGAACTCTTTCCAGCTTTTTAATACATCTTTATCAGTAACTGCTAGTTTAATGTTTCCTTCGTTATAGAAACTACATAGAATTGGCATTTTATAGACTTTTACCATGTCTGTTTTTTCAATTACATCTAAGAAGTCTTTTCCTATACTGTTGTATAATTGTTCTTCTTCAACCGTTAATTCATTATTTTCATGTAGAAAATCTAAATATTGTCTAAATGGATTTTCTTTAGAGTGTTTTAAACAATATTCATATACTTCTGTTTCCATGTATGTAAACAGTTCTACTCGTGTAGGTACTTTTCCATTTAATATTTCTTTAACTTTATAATATTCTTGTCGTATTTGTTCTTTAACAGACATTGTACGTTTATCCATTTCCCTGAATAAATCAATTAATCTCATGTCAAAGTCAACGATACAATCATCTGGATAGTCAAAATCATATTGATTAAATACTTTCGCGTTACTTGTTTGTTCTTGTCCACTTAATAAAAAAGGAGCTTTTCCTGCTTTTTCATAGTTTCCAATAAAATCTAGAACATTTAAATATTGTTTTCCTTCACTGATTCTTAGTCCTCTTCCTAATTGTTGTAGAAATACAACAGGTGATTCCGTTGGTCTAAGAAACATGACCATATCAAGTTGAGCAATGTCTACGCCTTCATTAAACATATCCACTGAGAAAATGACTTGGATTTCTTCATTTTTTAGTTTATTAATCGCAATGTTTCTTTCTTCTGAAAATTCACCATTGGCATCACTATAAACAGCTACAGATTTAATTCCTCTTTTACAGAATTGTTTAGCCATTTCTTCAGCATGTTTTCGCGAGCTACAAAACCCCAGTGCTCTACTCGATTTATATTTTTTATAATATTTGTATATTAAATCATATCGTTTTTCATTCCCGATATATTTTTCATCCAAATCCTTTTCCCGATATTTTCCTTTAAATAAGCGTAAATTAGAATAATCAGTTTCATCATAGATTCCATAGTAATGAAATGGTACAAGGTCTCCTCTATTAATCGCATCTTTTAAAGTAATTTCATAGGGAACATTATAATCACATATTTCATATATGTTTCTTCCATCCATTCTTTCAGGAGTAGCTGTTAGTCCTAATAAAAACTTTGGTTTAAAGTAATTAATGATATTCATATATTGGTCATTAACCGCATGATGAAATTCATCCACGACTACATAATCAAAATAATCTGGACTAAAATATTCATCAGTTAAATATTCACTTTTTCCTAATGTTGCCACTGAAGCAAAAATAACAGACTTTCCGATGTCTTTCTGTTTATTATAGAAGAATCCATAATCATCAGATTGTCTTACATTTCTAAAAGACTCCGCTGCTTGTTTTAGTATTTCTTCTCTATGGGCAACAAATAATACTCTTTTATAATCTTTTGAATCAAAAGCAGCTAAATATGTTTTTCCTACTCCTGTTGCAGCTTGAACTAAACCACGATTAGCTCCTTCTTCTCTCGTTTTTTCTAATTCAAACAAAGCTTCTATTTGAGCGCCTCTTGGTTCAAATACTTTTTCTTCAATTGGTTCAATAGGAATGTGTTTTGTGAAAGCAGGTTTATGCCAATTCTTTGCGTATTGTTTTAATTGATCATCATCTAAAACATAAGAATGGTTTTCATATAAGTCTAAAAACGTATTATAAAAATCATTAAAACTATTACTATCTTGTTTACTATTAAAACGATAGTTCCATTCAATTCCATTAGTTAATGCACTTTTAGAAATATTAGAAGAACCAATATACATTTCACTCATATCATCATAATGAAAGAAATAAGACTTTGGATGAAATGAACGATTTACTTCATTATAGAAACGTATTTCAACACGATCATTTAATTCTTTTTTTAATAAATAAAGAGCCGATGGTTGTGTAATCCCTAAATAATTTCCTGTTAAAATACGAATTTGTACGCCACGATCCAAAGCATTTTTTAAATCATTAAGAATCAATTTCACACCAGACTCCATCAAAAAAGATACAATGATATCAATTTGATTAGCACGAGCAAAACTATCTTTTAATTGATAATACAATTGTCTAGATTTATTATCATCTCCAGTCATTACATTCGTTGATTCTATTTTTTCCTTAAAATCACATTGAACCATTTTTCTTCCTCTCTTCCAGGACGTACATCTGAAGTAATCCACTGTTCTTCTAATACTAGATTATGTGTTTTATCCAATAAAGCCATAAAACGTTCTTCATTCATATCCGTAAAATATCTTCCATTTCTTTCACCAGAAAATGTTCCATATTTAAATGAAGTATAAATAACTCCTCCTTGTTTAAGAGCCTTTTCCATTTTATTCATAACATCTACTAAATCATTTAAATCTAAATGTAAAATAGAAGAACAAGCCCAAATACCATCGTATTTATTCACTTCACAAAGATCTTGAAAATACATATGTTTTACTTCAATACCAAAGTTTTCTTTTACTAATCTACAAAGTTCCTCTGAGCCATCAATGGCATCTACATAAAAACCTTGTTCTATAAAATATTTTGTATCACGCCCAGAACCACAACCAAAATCTAGAATTAAATCACCTTTATTAAGTTTACTTAAAAACTTATCTTGCATATGGTGAAACTCTACATTTAGTGTTGTATCAACAAATGACTGTGCATTTTGATTATAATATTCAATTGTTTTAGTTTGATTATTCATAATGTTATTTTTCCTTTATCAGTATTTATCAACAAAAATATATTTATGGTGATAATCTAAATAATATTCCATTTCGTCATTATAATTTATGTTATAAATTTTCTTTTTATCATTTATATTTAATATTTTCGCGTCTTCCTCTGTTATCATAGTAGATGTTTTTATACTACCGTCAAAATTAAAAGTCATTAATCCACTATCAAATAATCTATCGTATGTTCCACTCAAAAGAATTCCATTTTTTACTGATAATCTTTCTTTGCTATTTTCACAAACCGCCCATGGCTTGATATGACTTGCAATGAGAACTTGTGGAGTAGACACATTCGTAATAATGCATTTTCCATCATATTTTTTCATCAATTGATTTCTAAATGAGCCTTGTCCTATTCGCGCTTTTATAACCATTTCTTTTGTAGTAGCATCCAGTGATTCATCTTTTAATATTTGTTCCTCAACCTTGATTTCATCTTTATATTTATCAGTCTGCAAATATTTGAAACACCGGTATTTTTTAAGTGAATTGCTATACATATAATGACCTTTTAAATTCATATCAATAAAAACTTGCCAAACCATAATTTTTGAAATCGCAAGATCTAATTCATATAAACTCATATCTCTTAAATCTTTATCTATGTAGTTATTATTTAAAGCAATCTTCACAACTTCATTCAAACCATTATTATAATTACTACTGCTTTTCTCACTTAGAAGCTCTCCATTCCTTTTTTTCGTGGTTTTAAGCCATTCTAAAAATTCCATATTATCCCTTCTTCGCTAAATCTAACTTTTGAATCATTCAATTTATTGACTATTTAAAAATTTAATATCTATCAATATTCGTTATTATGATAACTTTTAATATGACACTATCACTGTCATAAACTTAATTACTTTACTTTTTGTGTATAAATATTCAACTTTTTATTATTGATATTCCGAATAGAGTTCGGTCATTTACTTATAAAAAAAACACTGTGTCTAAAAGAAAAGACATAGTGTAGTTACTTATAAATATTTACTTTTCTTTTACTTTATTATATCAAAATTAGTATTTATTTCAATTTTTCGAAAGGGTTTTCAAGGAATGGCAAAAAGTAATAATAAACAAATACTTTGACTGCACGTTACGTGCAGTTTTACATTCATTTAAAGAAAGGTTGATATAAAAATGAATATTAAAACAATTGAATGTCCTAGTTGTGGAGCTAATTTAGAAATTGATGAAAATCGAAAAGAATTGTATTGTGCATATTGTGGAAATAAGATTATTGTTCAAAATGAAAATGAACACATTATCCATGAAGTAAATGAAGCGGATGTTAAAAAGGCTGAATATGATTATCAGGTTAAGTTAAAACAATTGGAAATGGATAAACAAAATCAGAAAAGATATAACTCAATTTTAAAGTTAAAAATTGTGATTTCTATGATTTTAGGTATTATTGGTTTTATTTCTTTTTTGTTTGGTGAACACGGAATGATGATAGGAATGATGGCTTTTATCGTTATAATGTATATTTGGCTATTTCATGATAGTGATAAAAAACCAGAACCTAGCTATGGTATAAGGATTCCTAGTGAAGCTTATAACTATGAAAAGAAGAATTATATAACAGTTGAATTATTATTACGTAATAAAGGTTTTAGTAATATTACTTGTATTCCTTTACATGATTTAAGTTATGGATTGATTATTAAACCTGGTATGATTGAATCGATTACAATTGATGGAGAAAGTCTTTCTTCTTCAAAGAAATATGATTCAGAAGCTAAAATTGTGATTACGTATCATTCATTAAAATAGGAGCGATTTTTTCGCTCCTGTTTTATTTATGCACTTATACCATCTTCATCATCGAAGTTATATCTTTGTTCTGTTTGTTCATCGTTTCTATATTCATCTGTGTTTTGATATCTTCTAAACATGATATTCTGCATGATTCCCATGACTAAGTTCATGATAAACCAGAATAATATAAAATAGAAAAACGGACTTCTTCTTCGTCTATAATGTGTTTGTTGGCTTTGATATTGTCGATTCATATTCGATGAATAAAAACCAAATGGACCATAGAAAAAGAATTGATCAAAATTTCCTTGTTGGAAACCATTAAAATTACCATTCATATTACTATAAGGATTACTATATCCTTGTTGTGAATACGGATTCGAATAAGTTTGTTGGTATTTACTAGGATTTTGAATTTGATCATAAGCCTGATTTATTTCACTCATTTTCTTAGCCGCTTGTTCATCTCCTGGATTTAAATCCGGGTGATATTTTTTAGCTAATTTACGATATGCTTTTTTAATTTCATCTTGAGAAGCATCTCTTGATACTCCCAAAACCTCATATGGATCTCTCATTCATTTACTCCTTAAACAGAAAAGATTATAATTATTTTAGCTATTATTTGTCAATTCTTATACTTAATTTCACATGGATTCACAAAATCTTACCAAAAAGGAGCAAACATGAACAAATGGAACACAATTATATTTGATATGGACGGTACATTATTTGATACCGAACAAATTTCTTTAAATGCATGGTATGATGTTAAAGAACACTTTAATTTACCTATTACCCGTGATTTTTGTATTCAATTAATTGGAAGAACACGACAAAGTGCACAGCCTATATTTAAAAAATATATGCCTGAGAATTGGAATGAACAAGAAGTCTATGCGTATCGAAAAGAAAAAATGAATGAATTTAAATTAAAGAATGGTCCTTTACCTAAAACTGATTTACATCAATTATTTAATAACATTCGTTTAAAAGGATATCGCATTGCCCTTTGTTCTAGTTCTCACCGTGATGCCATTGACTTTAATTTAAAATATGAACACTTAGAAAATAGCTTTGATGTGATTGTAGATGGATCCATGACAAATCATGGAAAACCAGCTCCTGATATTTACTTAAAAACAGCGGAATTATTAAACATTGATCCAAGTCAGTGTTTAGTAATTGAAGATTCTAAAAATGGTATTTTATCCGCTCATAGAGCGGGTATGGATGTAATGATGGTTATTGATTTAGTACAACCCGATGAAGAAGTAAAATCCATTGCGTATAAAATATATAATCACTTAGACGATATTTTAAAAGATATTTAATTTGGACAAATACAATAAATTGTGAAAAACATAAACATTGAAATTAAAAATAATTTTTTGTATGCTTCTATTATATAAGGGAGTAGTCAGCACAAAGTGCGATGATATCAACATCCTGGAGTTATCCTGGTATTATCTTAAATGACAAGACTTATCTATTTTTTTAGATTGTCTTGTCTTTTTTTAAAATGGAGGACACTATGTCAGAATCAAATATAACAAAACAAGCTCTATCGAATTCCTTAAAACAACTCATGAATGAAATACCCTTTGATAAAATCAGTGTAGGACAAATCTGTGAAAGATGTGGAATGAGTCGTAAAAGCTTTTATTATCACTTTAAAGACAAATACGATTTAGTTAATTGGATCTTTGACAGTGAAATTATTAAAGTCATTTCCAATGATTTAAATATAAATTGTTATCAAGACAGATGGAAACTAATTGAAGACACATGCGATTACTTTTATGAAAATCGTAGATTCTATCGCAAAGCCCTTCAAATAAAAGGACAAAACTCTTTTTGTGACCACTTTAGAGAATTCTTAGAACCTGTATTAAAATATCGTTTATCTGAAATCATTGGAAACGATAAAATCGATGACTTTGTTTTAAATTTCTGTAACGATGCCATTATAGATGCCATGGTACGCTGGATTGGAAATGTGAATTGTATGGACTCTAAAGAATTCGTACATAAACTCAAATACCTGACAAAAGTAATTTGTGCAACAATTTCTGATGAAATGGAACACATGGAATAAAAAAAGAATCTCACGATTCTTTTTTTACTTAAATGAATAATAATCTACATTCGTATGCGAATACAATCCATCTGAAATAGCTAAATCAATTAAAGAACTATCTTTCATAAATTCAAATGGAATCGTATGATATAATCCCTTATTACGAGCTTCTATTACACAGTTATAAACCTTTTCTTGAACGGATTGTAAACAATCATCACTTGGAATTAAAAAAGTAAAAAAAGGACTTGCTTGTTGGGCACTCATAAAGAAATCCCCGTTTTGAATGTTTTCTAAATCTGCTTGTGAATACTTTAAATAAATAGAATAAGGAATACCCATATCACGTAATTCTCTAATTCCTTGTTCTTGTTCATTATAAGCCAATACAACCATGATATTTTTTAAATACGCTAATTCATCTAAAAACTTAGTTGTGATTTTGTTTGAATCACAAATTAAGAAAAAAGCACAGTCTTCATTGTCTTGAATAAAAGGCACAACTACATCAAAATACTCACCTACATCAAATGCATAAGTATAAATTCCTGTTTTCTTTCCTTCTTCAATTACTTTTTTTATTGATTCCATATGGGAAATAAAATCATCATTCACTTTAAAAGGAATCATCCAAGGAAGCCAAGTATGTTGTTCTTGTTCCTTTTCATGAAGCTGTTTCATACCATAAACACAACTATTATAACCAAGATTCATTCCAAACTTTAAAATACGATCCGCATCTACATAAGAAATCGTATCCTTTAAAAGCACATAATACGGACAATTCTCTTGTTTCAACATATCATGAGCCACTTGGAAGAAATGCTTCTTATTCTGGGTATTGCTGTGTTCTAACGCAAAATCCACAATCTTACGAACCTGACGCTCAGGATCTACTTTTGCTTCTTGAATACTCTTTTTAACCACTGTTTCAATTAATACTCTTGAACCTGTATTTTCCATTTTGTTAACTCCTACTAACACATTATAGATTTGTATTTCAAAATACAAAAGGGACATATTTATATTCTTGGGTAAGAAACAATATTTTTTAAAAATAAATTTTTACATTTTCCTATTTTTTTCGAATTATATAATAAGAGGTGCAAAAAAGATGAATGAATTAAAGTATGCACAAGATCAACTAGATACATTTGGAAAAATACTGAATACGTATAAAGGTGTTGTAGCACGGTACTTAAAATACTTAATTCCTGAATATAAAGACTTAGAACTTAATGAAATTATTTCTTTATTTGAAGAAAAAGGAAATCGACTACAGGGATTGGATAAAGAATTTAAATTCAATGGAACAGCTGTATTTGATTTGTTATTCAAAGTCAAGCATCCCACTAAAGATGAATACATTTTAATTGATATTGAATTACAAGCAAAAGACAATTTAGAATACAAATTAGAATCAAGAGCCACACACTATGCGAGTTTACTCGTTGCCAATCAATATGGACTATACTACAAGAATCCATATTATGACAAAATCTATAAGTGTTATTCGATTTGGATCGTATTGAAGCATAAGAAAAGTCATAAAGGAATTTCATTAATTGAAAATTCAACAAAATCAATTGATAACGGACAAGGAATAGAAATAGAATATGCCCAAAAAGGAAATATCATCTTTGTGTATTACGACCCAGATTCTAATCATCCCATTCAAGTTATGACAAAAGAATTAATTGATGAACGATTAAATGCAGCGTATGTGAACAACCTTAGAAAATATGGTATTATGGACATAGATGAACAGGAGGTAAGCAAGATGTGTAATTACCATGAATTTGTCTTAGAAAAAGGAATTAGTCAAGGAATTGATATTGGTCGTAGTGAAGGAATCAATATCGGTCTAAGTGAAGGAATTGATATTGGAAGAAGTGAAGGTATTGATATCGGTCGATCTGAAGGAATAGATATTGGTCGTAGTGAAGGTATTGAAATTGCGACACTCAAAACAATTAAAAAATTGATGTCATCTTTTACTGAAAGTTTTGATAAAGTGTGTGATTTATTGGACATCAATGAAAATGAAAGAGAAAAATATCGACAATTAATTTGTAGTTAATAAAAAATAAGACAAGGAATGAAGTAAATTATTCCTTGTCTTTTATAATTATTCATCTTCGTCGTAATTCACAAAATTATCAGATTTAGCTGCGGCAATTTTTTTGAATTTCTTTAATAAAGGGTGTTGTTTAATACGGTTGGTATCTCTAGAGATAATATAACTTACAAGTTGTACAAATGGTAAATACGCAATAGGACATAATTCAGGTAAAACTTTATCAACCAATAATACATGATCATCGTCTTTAAAATTTGTGTTTGCACTTACCATAAAAACACGATTTGTGACTTGTTTAGTAGCTAAATATACTTGTGCGACGCGATTACTTGCTTGGTCATTTCCATCATAAATAAACACATTATATTGTGGTGTTAATTGTAAATTAGGACCATGAATGTATTCTTCTATTTCATATGGTGCACTTGGAATATGAATGGTTTCTCCCATTTTCAATGCACTTTCTAGTGCTGTTCCATAATTGGAACCCGCTCCAATACTATATACCCAATTCATACTTGTTAGTTCTTTATAATTGTGTTCAATGAATTTCATTGTTTTATCAATTGTTTTTTGATTTACTTGAATTGCCTTTTTAACTTCATCTAGATAGTCTGTTTGTTTTGATTGTGCAATACTAAATAAAACTAAAAACAAACATAAACAAGTAACTCCTTTAGTCACATAACCAACTAATTCTTCTTGAACTCCATAATCAATGACTACATCCGCATAGTCTTTTACATCACTGTTCACATTTCCAGTTAAACAAATTGATAAGTGATTTAATTCATTTATTTTTTTGATTGCTTCAATGGCATTAGTGCTATATCCGCTTTGCGTTACAACAAGAACTAAATCATCTTCATTAATATCGTGTTCATAGTAAGTAAATGTATATGGTGTAATAATCTTAACATCCATAGGCAATACTTTTTTCATGAATGCTCTAGCACAATGACATGCATTGTTACTTGAACCACTTGCGACTAACCAAATGCGTTTGTATTCTTTTTCATTGGCAATATCTAATAGCGGTTTTACAAGTTCTTGATAGTGTTCTACATTGTTTAAAGCAACTTCAGGTGCTTCTTTAATGTAGTCTAACATTGTATATTTTTCCATAAAAACCTCCAAAAGAGGTGAAAACCACCTCTTTTATTGTATCAAATTAATATTCTAATCTTCTGTAGTAACGACGGATTTCCATTGGATGACGTGTTGCTATTTCCATGTGAACATCGATACGATTATTTACAGCATGCATTACATGATGTGACAAATGTTTACGATATTTTTCACTAATTCCTTTTAATTCATAATCTTTTGTATCAATTACTGTATAGTTGGCACAAATTCTTGGAATGAAATTCACAACTCGTTCAGATAAAGGACGTTGAGCATCTTCACCAACATAAATTGTTACTGGTGTATCGCGTGTAATGATTTCAAACATTCCGTGGAAGAATTCAGGAGCTGTAATTGATTTTGTCTTTTTCCATAATTGTTCTTCCCAATAACACATTGCATATGAATAAGTAGCTCCCCATTGGTTTCCAGCTCCTACAAAGTAATGCATTTCATCATCACAGTGTTTTTTCGCAAATTCTTGAGCAAATGGATCTGCTGCTTTTTCTACATCAACTAAAGCTTGTGCTAAATGTGCATCATATTCTGCATACATTTCATCATACTCAGGCATTTCTCCTGCGTTATACATAAAACGATCTGCTGTCATGAAGAATTTTAATTGTTCGTTCATTGGATACGAAATTTTATAGTCTGATAAATCTAAGATTTCTGCTTTTGGTGCATCCACAAACCCAATAACACGAGCTCCAACAGCTTTTGCTTTCTTTACTGCATCTACAACTTCAACTGTATTTCCTGTAACACTTGAAATAACGATTACTGTATCTTTTGTGATTCTTTTATTTCCTGTTGTTAAGTATTCAGCAGCATTTTCAGCCCAAGTTTCGATTCCTGAGATTTCTTTCATATGGACAACAGCTTGCATGCTACTAGCCCATGTTCCTCCAATTCCTAACCAACAAATATTTGAATATCCATCTTTACAAATTTCATCAACGATTTCATTGATTCTTGGTCTTAATGCTAAGGCTCCATTTACACTATCAATTTTTGCTTTTTCATCAAATTTAATCATTTTTATATCCTCCTATACTCCTAAAATTCCAAAGAATGATCCAACTAAACCAATGGCTACACAAACCAATAATAAAGTAGTTGTTTTAACATTTTTCTTTTTCAATAACCAATAAACAAATAAAGTAAACATCAATGGAGCAAATCCAGGCATGATAGAGTTGAAAATATCTCCAAGAGTTGTTGCTTCATCACCTGTACCAAATGCAAGTGGAAAGTTAATTGAAACGTTTTCAGCTGTCATAGCTCCCACAACCATTAACCCAAGTACACTTGCCGCATAAGTTAATTTTTTCATTAATCCTGATTGTTGAATTTTTGTTAAGAATGTACTTCCTAATTTATATCCAGCATTCATCAAATAGTAACGAAGTCCTTGAGCAGGTAAATTAAAAATTAATAAGAATAAAATTGGTCCTAAAAGGTTTCCTTTAGTTGCTAACGATAAACCAATACCAGTCGCAATGATACGTAATGTACCCCAAATAAATGAATCACCAATTCCAGCTAGAGGCCCCATTAAAGAAACCTTAACATTGTTAATACTTTCTGTATCAAAGTCTTCATCATTGGCATTGCTTTCTTCCATAGCTGCACTAATACCTAAAATTAAAGTTGCTAAGTGAGGCGTTGTATTGAAGAATTCCAAGTGACGTTGCATTGCTTCAATTTGATCTTCTTTATTGTCATATAATTTTTCAATTACAGGTAACATGCAATAGGCATATCCCATATTCATTTGTCTTTCATAGTTCCAATCCCATTCAAGACCAAAAGATCTCCAGAATACTTTATTTAATTCTTTTTTTGTTAATTGTTTTTTATTAGAAGTCGTCATCGTCGTCATTTCCTCCTTGTACTAATTCACCTTGTACTTTATTTGATTTCAATTGTGTTAAAACAATCGCGATAATTACTCCAAAAATCGCAATTCCTGTTGTTGGAATTCCTAAATAAACTGATAAAGCAAATCCTAAAATAAAGAAACAAGCTACTTCTTTGTTCATAATCATCTTTAACAACAATCCAAATCCAATAGCAGGAAGTAATCCCATAGTAATTTGTAATCCATTGTTAACCCATTCAGGAATAACACTTAACAATGCATTTACAGCAGGTCCACCAGCATAATAACCACAACCAACACATAAACCAATAATTAAGTTAACTCCGAAGAAACCTCCTAGAAAGTGCATTCTTGCGACACCTTTCATGTCTCCTTTAGCTGCATAATCATCTGCTTTATGAACAAATGGTGGAAGGATAAATACCATTCCAATATTTTTTGCAATCAAAACTAATGAAGCAACTGGAATACCAACTGTAATAGCTGTTTCAGGTCCAGCTCCTGTTGTAATAGTAAAAGCAGTTCCAAGTACAGTACCTGAAATCATTTCAGGTGGAATACTAGCTCCGATTGAAAATGAACCCATAAAAGCCAATTCCAGAGTTGCACCCAATGCAACACCTGTAGGAATATCTCCTAAAACAATACCCGTTAAAGTTCCCATAACAATTGGTCTTGATAATAAGCTTGTACCTAATAAATATTCCGCATTTCCAAGCATCGCAACCAATCCTAATAAAATTGCTTGTACTAACATAATTCTCCTCCTATAATACTTTCTCTACTTTAATTGCTGGATCATCTGGAACCATTTGAATTTCAACATCACATCCAATACCAACTAAATCTTTTAATAGTTCTTCTTCTTTTGGTGTGATATTCATGGCCTTTGAAATATTTCTTGTTTCACTTGTAGCCTTAGTTCCACCTAAATTTAATTTTTTAATTCCGCAATTTTTGATTAATTCATATGCATCTTTAATCGATTCAACCACAATTAATAACTTATATTTATCAGTGACCCCACTATTGATAGAATCAATTGAATCCTTAATTGATTTAATAACTAATTTTGTTCCAGCTGGTTTAGCTAACTTCAAAGATGTTTTTCTTAAATCATCTTTAACAACTGAATCATTCGCAATTAAAATACAATCCGCATCAACATGTGCTTTCCAAGAAAAAGCAACCTGACCATGTAGTAATCTATGATCTACACGCAATAATTTGATCATATATTCTCCTCCTCTTTTAAAATTCCTCGTCTTCTTGTTCTTTGATTCCATGCATCAATGTAATTCCTGATTGAGAACCTGTTATTAATGCATCAAATTCACTTTCTTGAATTCCTTCTCGATATTGAAGCACTACATCCAATGCCATTGCCATATTCATTCCTGAAATTAAAACTACATTTTCAAATACTGTTAATGGCATTAATGCCGTATGGACACTTCCACCTTTGATATCCGCTAAAATTATGACTTGATCCTGACACTCTTGAACTCTTTCGCGTAACTCTTGATAGTAATCAGTTGGATTTTCTCCTGGATACAAACAATATGTTTCAACATCATCTGCCAACGAACCCGCAATCATCGAAACAGAGTTTTTCATTCCTTTTGCTAAATCTCCATGGCTCGCAAATATAATCTTTGCCATTGCCTTCCTCCTTTCTGTATTCGTCACTTATTTATAAGCAAATTTTGTGCCATAGAACTAAATTTCATAAAAAAAAGAAGAAATATTTCTATTTCTTCACAGACTGTTGACAAAGTGGTCGACAGTCTTTTTAAATTCTGATATTATTGTTGT
>NZ_JBJEEX010000004.1:0-3912 GCF_051873495.1 Floccifex sp. | reverse complement strand
TACCTGTGGTTGGTTTATCTCCAACTGAATTAATGCCATGCCCGGCACACAGAAAGAGCCAATCAAACTAAATCTGATTGGCTTTTTGATTCATCGTTTAAATTTATCTAGATCTGCTATCGTTTTATATTTATCTCCTATTTCAGCAAATCGAAGGGCCTCTTCGAAAGTAAATCTATAAATTATATTTACAAATAAGTGAATAAAATCTTCACTATCTTCATACACTCCTTCTCTTATTAGTTCTCGAGCAGTTTCATATACATTTCCAAATAAACAATCTTCTAAATCCACAGCAATACTATTAGTATCTGCATATTTAAATTCAAGAACTTTTGATATTTCCATATTTCTTAGTTCTTTTAATGTTCCAATTTTTTTACTTGGTGGATCATACGAAAATATTTCTTCATCTTCATGGTCTTTAAAATAATATCTAACATACGATGTCATAGAATGTCTAAAATACTCACCAATTTCACGATTATCTTTGTAGTATTTAATTTGCTTCATTTCCTTTAATTCTTTATCAACCGCATCCAATATCCCTTTACTAACCATTTCATATAGTTGCCCTACTTTTTGATCAATTTCTTCTTGTGAATGCGGATCAAAAGAAATACCTATTTTCTTATCTATAAGATTAACCAATTGAGCATAGTCTTTTGAAATCTTTATGATTTTCTTTGATACAATGGATTCCACTATTTTTCCCAATATAAACTCATAAAAACTCATTCTTTTCAATTTTCTTAAACATGCATTTAATCGTTCTCTTTGGATAGATAAATCATCAATCCCATACATTGCCAAAGTCAATGGATTCAAATTCTTCAATTCATCAAAATCAACTCCATCAAAAATAGGCATACATTTTTTAAAGGATTTTTCATATATTCCATTAAAAGTAACCAATGAATCAATTATATCCAATTCAATAGAACCTAAATCGACTAAAGACTCAGGATAAATAAAGCTAGATACTCCATCAATTGGTTTGTTGCGACTTTTTAAAATATCATAATCATGTTCATTCATAAATCAAAACCTCACTTTACTTTATAGGACTGCTTCTTGTATCTTAATTCTATAAACATAATTGACATTATGGATGATGAAAAAGAAAAAAGCTCTGATACACACATCAAAGTGTTTTTCAGAGCTTAATTTTTTTAACGAAACCCCAGTTAACCATGGTAAAAAAGGAGACCACGGTTAATGACCCCGGTGTTGACCCCAATTAAATTTGGTAAAACCCCGCTTAAGTTGTTACCCTTGATTATTTCAATATATTTGAATAGAATTACTTTTTATTAATTCTTTCATTATAAATTTTTTCTTTATCAACAAGATCAGAAATCATGTTTCTTCGTATTTTTACTTGATCATTCATTTCATTTATTTTTTCTAACAAATCATCTGCCTTTGATGCTTGTCTATCAAATAAAAATCCAAATCCATTTACTGAATCAAACATTTTATCTTGAATTCTATCCAATTGTTTATCTAAACTACATATATTTTTTTTCAATTCCTCTATTTCATAATTTAGTATTTCTTTTTCATTTTCACAAAATTCATGTGCTAAATTTTCATATTTTCCTTTTAATTGTTCAAAGTCATCTCGTATTTCAGTTAATTTCACTAAATCATTTGATTCTTCATTTTGATCATATTCATCGCATAATTTTATATATTCATCATTAATAGAACATAATTCCCTAGTACTATCGTGTACTGGCGTATTACCGAAAATTTCTAGAAACAATTCTATTTTTTTTGAGCACATTCTCATATTTATGCAAATATCAAATTTAGTTACAGTAATACTTGCTTTTTCATTTTTCGTATTTTGTACATTTTCATCCTGGAGATTATTTTTCTGTTCTTGTTTTTTCTTATTATCATAATACGTATTTTTCATTTTTTGCGCATTTCTATGACTATTATTCGCTTTATTTTTTGCTGATTGTATTTCACTATTACTTTTATCAGATAGCGTTGTGCCAGCTTTTTTTGCACTATTCTCTGCACTTTTCTCTATTTCTGATACTTTCTTTTGTGCTTCTTTTGCAATTTTTTCGTTGATATCCAAAGAAGCCTCCATCACTTTATCAAAAAAATTTGATTTCATATATTAATCCTTTCCTCAATAACAATTCGGCTATTCATTCATAACTAATGGTAAATCAATATAAATGACATACTTTTCATTTACTATTTCTACTTTATTTACTTTTTTATCTTTGAAAGCATTTACTGCTTTCTTGCTATATGCTTGAGAATACTGATCTTTAACAAAAGGATTCTCAGTTTCTTTTTCACATATGATTTTATCAATTTTGAAATCTTCTTTTTCAAGAACCTCCACACAATCTAATAGTGTATATCCAATTAATGAATCTAAATTCAACATCAACTTATAGCAAGTATTTCCTAACATATCGTCAATAAATTCCTCCTTATTTTTCCATGTTGATTCATAAGGATTATATGTACAATACCAAGGTTGAGCATACACATTTTTTGAAATACTGTCCGCTCTGCAATCATAGCAAGCATACCTTAACTCACAATCCTTACACACATCAATTTTGTCTTTATTCATAAAATAGATTTCTTGGTTTAAAACATCTTTTAACCTTTTCCCATACAAATTACCATGACTAATTCTTCTTTCCATTACACATGGAAAAATATCAAGATTTGCTGATATATAAATTTTTTTTGAAAAACATTTATGATATTTAAGACCATTTATAAACATTGTCGAAAATACTTTATTTTTAAAATTTTGTTCCGTAATCAATTTCTTTTCTAATAATTCTCGATTAAGTAAATTTACCTCAGCTCTTCCACTCATTCGTACAATATCCCTGCTTGGGTTAAGAGTAAATAGATCATCTCTTTTAACTCCTAAAATACAACCATCCATATGAACGGTCGCAATCCTATAGGGTATTCCCTTTTCCTTTAAAATTCTTATTGCGTTTGTGGTTTTATTAAACGAGCCTTTAATTTTTGTTACTGAATCATGAAAATAAGCATTATAAGAATATAATGATAATGCAACTTTTATGTTATTTTCTTTAAAGAAATTTGCCCATTCTTCATTTAATAACGTTCCGTTTGTAAAAACTTCAATATATTCAAATTTATCTTTGGCATATTCAATCATTTTCTTTAAATTATCACCAATCAACAATGGCTCACCACCAATAAATTGTATTTTTGATATTTTATTTTCAAATAATTCATCAAGTATATATTTAGCTGAATCATAATCTAAGCTACTGTTGCATTCACTTGAAGATTCTTCATAACAATGTTTACAATACAAATTACACTTTGTAGTTACTTCAATCCAAGCAAATTCGATATTATTTTTCCCTATTTGTATATTTTCAATTTCTCCATCACTAAATTCTGATTCACTTACATCTACTAGAATTTCTTTTTCAAAACATCTATCAAGGAAACTATCATTTCCACCATAGCATTGATTATCTAAAAGTAAGTTCTTTATTTTATTTGTATCGCTTTTATAAATTTGAAAATATTCCCCAGTATTTAAATTGTATATACAATCCTTTTTTGCACCATAAACGAGATACACATTTTTATTAAAAGATAACATAGTAGCCTCCTCTATACAAAAATAGGAACACTAAGTTCCTATTCTTTCACTATACATACAATGCGTTTAAATCATTATCATACGTTGTAGTATGTATACTATTCAAAAGACCATTAGCAAAATCAATATCAGGTTGACAATCTTGATCACTTGGATAACATACAGGATAACAAGAAGCATCAACCGGTTCACAATCTCCATTTGGATAACATTCAAATATCATTTTCATATAAGTTCCTCCTTTCTTCACAAATTTTGAATAGATAAAAATTTAT
>NZ_JBJEEX010000003.1:0-3927 GCF_051873495.1 Floccifex sp. | reverse complement strand
AATCATGGCCAGGAATTTCGCTCAATATCGACAATTCAGCATATGACAATAATATCGAACTGGTGAAGACCCTAAATCCCGATTCCCCGAAATACAACTATTTCGGATTCCTCAAGCTGCATGACAATAAATTATATACTTGTAATGGTAAAGGTTGGGATTTTGGAGAACCGGCTTCAATACAGATATATGATTTAGACAATAATGAATGGACAACATTCGAAAATATAAGTATTGAAGAGAAATATGGAAAGAAATACAAAGATATAATGACTGTTGACGTTGACCCAATGGACTCTAAACATTTATTTGCGGGAAATCAAATGGGATTGTTTGAGTTTTATGATGGAGAGCTTACACAACGCTGGTACGATAAAAACAGTCCTATCTACTCACACTATAATGTTAGTCCAGGAAATGAAAACTATCAAGTAATAACATCAATAAAATATGATAATGAATGTAATTTATGGATAATAAATACTGGTAGTAGCAATAGTACATTACTAAAACTTTCGAAAAATAGAAGTTGGATTATTCCTGGGAATGCTGTTGAAGCAGAGAAAGCCGATTATATGAAATTTATGGGATTTGACAGCAAAGGGTATCTATGGATGTACAATAATGTTTACGGAACTGCAGCTGCATATCGTTATGACACTAAAAACGAAACAATAACGGAGTATTCAAACTTCACAAATGAAGATGGTATTTCCTATTCTACCAATCAAGGATGCAGAACTTTAGCAGAGGACAAGGAAGGAAACATTTGGATGGGATTATCAGTTGGTCTGTTTGTATTAACACCAGAATATCAGAATGATCCTACTAAAGGAGTATATCAAATAAAAGTACCACGAAATGATGGTACCAACTTGGCTGACTACCTACTGTCAGATGTTGATATAAATACTATTGCTGTTGACGATGCAAATAGAAAATGGATTGGAACAAACGGTAATGGCATATATGTCATCAGTGCAGACAATATGGTACAGGAAAAGCATTTCACCTCAACGGATAGTCCATTGCTTTCAGACATTATCCAGTATATCACCATCGATGATAAAACAGGTCGGATATATATAGGAACAGACAAAGGACTGTGTTCATATCAGAGTGAAGTCACCCAGACTAACGAAGTAATGGACAAAGACAACGTGTGGGTTTATCCTAATCCCGTCACTCCAGATTATAATGGAATGATTAACGTCACTGGTCTGTCATTCAATTCGGATGTCAAAATCACCAGTTCTAATGGCTCACTTGTTGCCCAAGGCCGCAGCACAGGCGGTTCATTTAGTTGGAACGGCAAAGACCTCAAAGGCAATCGTGTGGCTTCGGGAGTATATATGGTTCAAACTGCCAAGAGTGATGGCAGCAAGGGCACTGTATGCAAAATTACAATTATTAATTGATATTTTGTTACTATGAAAGGAATACGTATTAACCCGTTATTCACGATAATCATTATACTATCTCCATTATTTGTGTATTGGTTAACACTCTTATTACCTACATTTGATGATTGGGGGTACTTCACAACGCCAGACTATGAATACGGTGAAAACTTTCTTGATCGTCTAATACCACGCTACACGTATTGGCGACCATGGGACGGAATTATAGGATATGTATTAAGTCTGAAACCAAATTGGTTTCCCACATTAAATCACATAATTGTATATATTGCCCATTTAGGAGGTACTATAACAATATATTTAATTGCCAAGGAGTTGAAATTTAAGAGTTTTGCATGTAATATCACTGCTCTATATTTCTTTATATCACCAGCTATGTTAGGAACAGTATTAGGGATTGATTCACCTAATCAGGCCTATTCTTCATTTTGGGGATTGTTATCTGTATTATTTTACCTTCGCCTGCGTAAACCATATAATGTATTCTTATGGCTTACTTGTGCCATAATAGGCATATTTGCAAAGGAAAATGCAATTGTATATTTTGTTATTCCACAGATAATTGCTGTTGGATTCAAGCGCATAACTATATCTCAGGCATTGAAAGACACTATATGGGCTGTATTAGTGATAATAATATATTTTTCTTCACGAGTTTTGTTGACTACGGATGTCGTATATATAAATGATGAATATTTCGAAAACACGTTTGCAAGAAAACTAAAGAATGTATGTGTGTTCTTAGGAATGACTTGGTTACCACTCGACTTTGTGAGTCTGGTGCACCCTCCTTGCAGAAACATACCCTTGACGATTGCTACAATCATATTGTCATTTCCATTTATGATAGTATTGTTTGCAAATAAAAAAAAGTATTGGATGAATCTTCAGTTTGCAGCACTTGTAATAAGTCTGTTTGCAGCTGTTTCTCCACATCTTACTACTCTTTTCACAGCTATGCACCCTTACGCCGGGCTTGGTATGGCTGCACTCATAGTCGGTTATATGGGTGACAAATCGGAGCATACTTCTTTACTGACGAAACTATTGCCACTATTTATTATTTCCTGCATTTTCATCGATTGGCATCATTGGCAAAAATCATACGAATCAGGATTGATAGGCAAAAGAATGGCACAAGATATTGTTAATTCAACAACAAAGCCTGTTAATAGAGTGTTTATTATCATCGTAAATGATGATACACCTAAATATTCTTCCTTCTGTGTAATACCGAGGGATGCATTCGGACGCGGAAAATCTGTATGTTCGCTCAATGGATATGTATGGCCTAAAGACATTGAAATAGCCGACCTTGAAGAAGATGAGGCATATAAGATTGACAGTATTGCAGATAAGGCCATCGCTGAACATTACGAGGCTGTATGGCTTGTACAAAAAGACTCTGCAAAGGTAATACGCTAAATACTAAGCAATGGAAAGAGACGTTCAATTAGATTGCTACCGCTCGTTAACCATGATGTATATAGTATGCATCATACATCCAATGTTGTGGTTTCATTTAGATGTCTTTGGATTTGACCCTACAATGCTACTCGAAATGCCGGTAATATTCTTTATAGCTGGAGCATCACAGAAATACACAAGGCAACGAACAATCATAGAAACATTAAAAAACAGGTCACTTCGTGTGCTTTTTCCATATTACATTTGTCTTTGCAATATTTTGATTCTAATGATTGTAGCAACTTTTCTTCACTTATCATTCGAAAATGAACTAATTGACATTAGAAAAATAGGATTAGTAGGAATAATTAAATTACTGCTTACTGGTGGAAGTCAGCATATCCCTTATCTTGGTTATACATGGTTTATATCAACATATATGATCATTTCATGCTCTTTGCCTTTTCAGAAATGGGTAATGCATAAATTACAGACCAAATGGTATATTCTTATTCTATTATTATTCTTTAGTTTATGGAAATCAACAGGCATTACTTCTCCTGAGTGTATTATAGAGAACATTATGAGCTATAATATATTCTTTATTCTTGGTTATTTAACCTATAAAAAGATTAAAACTAATTATTTAGTAGTTATATTAACTGCTATTCTCTGTATATATCTTATTCTTTCAGGGATAGCTGTGCCAATAGGGAAACATAAGTTTCCTTCTGACATAGTGTTTGTTGTTTATAATACTCTTACACTATATATTTTGGCATTTGTTATTAGTAAGATAAACATCAAATACAACACTATAACACGTCTGTGGAACGAAAGAGGCTACACAATATACTTATATCAAAGTGTAACACATTTCATTGTATATAAAATTATTTGTGAAACACAAATATTTACAAATAATGGAATATTGTTATTCATAATATCAACAATAATGGTGTTCGTATTAGCAACGGCATTAAGTTATATAACAATTTTGCCGGAAAAGTTTATACTAAATAAATTATTTAAAAGATGATTTCCGTTTGTATAGCTACATATAATGGTGAAATGTTCATCAGAGAACAGATTGACTCTA
>NZ_JBJEEX010000002.1:0-20675 GCF_051873495.1 Floccifex sp. | reverse complement strand
CAGTAAGAAGTATCCGTGAGGACTTCAATTTCTCGATGTGTTTGAGTATATTCGGACACATTTTGAGTAGCAGATTCACATCATGTATACCGTTATTATTCTTATATTCGTTATTCTTTGTTTATTCATTGGACACGTATCATATCAATTCATGGATTCATATTTATTGATTCATAGCCCATATTGGAAAGATTTCATTCTAACTTATAGTGATGTTCAATCCATTCAAATTGTATCAAACCAACAAATTGGACTTCGTACATTTGGCTTTGGGAATTTAAAACTATCAATGGGATCTTTTCATAATAATTTATATGGAGACTACAAACGCTATACATATAAGTCTTGTCCTATTTGTATAGAAATACATTTAGAACAAACTATTTTAGTAATTAACGAAAACAATGAACAAGCTACAAATGAATTATTTAATGAACTAAACAAAAGAGTTTCGCTATGAAACCCTTTTTTCTTTATCAATTTTTTTCTTAAAATAAACTGTGACAAATACACTCATAATAAAAGGAATAAAATAATCAAAGATACGATATAAAACCAATGCGGTATGACTTTGAGTAGATGTCATTAAACTTGAAAACAAAATCACAAAAGACAATTCAATAGGGCCTAATCCTGCCACATGTGGTAAAAATCCCACAATCAACAACATAAATATAGATAACACTATAATTTGAATCATAGATACATCAATGTTTAAAAATACCATCGAAGTATAAATCAATAATGTCTTTGATAAAATTCTTAGAATTTGTGTTCCTATGACTTCTATATTTGTTCTCCAATCAAAGGCGATATCCTTCGAACTTTGATATATTCTATGAATCTGATTTTCGATTGTTTCAATTTTTTTATGCCATTTATCCGGTAATTTATTTAATAACTTAATAATTAAGTCTCCCATCTTTTTCCAAGAACAAATTCCAATTAAAACAATAATAAATCCAAGACAAATAAATAATCCGAATTCAATAATCCATAAAGAATCTGGTATTCGTTTTTTAATCCATTCATAATTGAAAACAAGGCCTATAATTGATAAAAGTAAAACACCTATTTTATAGAAAATACATTCCCATGTCATAGCACTCAATGAAAAATTTGGTTCGATGTCTTTTTTATAAAGAAAATAACTTTGAATGGGAATCGTTCCTGCATTTGATGTACCAATAGTCGCAAAGATACCAATAAACGTTAACATAAGTGTATCTTTGAATTTTATTTTTTTACTGTGTTTTCTTAATAAAATAAAACACGATAATGCATCAAATACTAAAAAGACAAATTCAATTATCATTAAAACTATAAACTGTGAAACAGACAATTGTTTTAAAGAAACAAAAATTTCTTGATAGTCGTCTTTAAATACAAAGTAAATCACAATTCCAATAAAACTAAATAAAATTATATCTCTAATTCTTTTCTTCATTTATCTCATCCCTTAAAAAAAGGGCAATTGTTACACAATTGCCTACTTATTTTTTGAATCTTGCCATAATTGATCTGCGACTGGTTTCCACTTATCTGCATAGTCATCACATTTTGAACAAAGATGATCAACAGATTCCTTCGATTCTAAATCCGTAGAATGAGCTTTACTTTGGGCTACCATTTGTCTTAGTTTTTCAGGATTTTCAAGCATTGGACAAGGTCTCAACATGTTTTCATTAAATGGTTGATTGTCATGGTAAGCCATCATCATTGGTGATTTCAATCCTTCTAATAATGACTTTTCACGAATATTGGAATCCGAATAATGAATAAATACACATGGGTCCATGTCACCATTGGCATTGATATGAAGATATCGTCTACCACCAGCAATGCATCCACCAACGTATTCCGCATCGTTTTGGAAATCCATAGCAAACAATGGTTTTGTGGCACGATACTTACGAATACGATTATATGTTTCCACTCTTTGTTCAGGCGTAGGAAGTAAATCCGTTGATGCTTCGTTTCCTACTGGCATATAGTGGAAATACCATATAAAGTAACATCCCATTTCAATTAATTTATCAAAGTATTCTTCTGATGTAATAGATTCAAAATTTGCTCTAGTATAACAAGAAGAAATACCATAAACTAATTTCTTTTTACGTAACAATTCAATAGCCGCAATAACTTTATCATAGACACCTGTACCTCTTCGTCCATCGGTTGCTTGTTCAAAACCTTCTAAAGAAATAGCAGGTACAAAGTTTCCTACGCGTAACATATCATTTGCGAATTGTTCATCAATTAAAGTCGCATTGGTAAAACATAAGAATATACAGTCATTGTGTTTTTCACAAATTTTAATTAAATCATTTTTACGAACAAGTGGTTCTCCACCTGTATAAATATAGAAATAAATTCCTAATTTTTTTCCTTGTTCAATTATATCATCAATTTCATCAAAACTTAAATTTAAGCGATTTCCATAATTTGCAGCCCAGCAACCAGTACAATGTAAATTACAAGCCGAAGTAGGATCTAATAAAATCGTCCATGGAATATTACATCCATTTTCTTTTCGTGCTTTTTCTTGAACAGGCCATCCCTCTAATACAGCATTGATAAAGAAATTAGATGCGATTGTTTTTAATACATATGGATCTACATCCGTTAATAAACGATACACAAAAGTGTGGTAGGGATGATCTTTTTCAGTAATGACTTTACGAATCATTCTTCGTTGAGGTTCAAATTCACCTTTGGCAAATTTATCGGCCCAGTCCATTAATTTTAATAAATTTTTATCTGGATCTTTATATAAATAATCAATTACTTTTTCAAGTCCATATTTTTTAATTGTATTTGATGCATTCATAAAAACCTCCTGATGGATAGTGCCAATGGCACTATCCTAAGAATTTCGTTTTATTATCATATGAGAGGATTAAACATTTTTTAGAGTATATACGATAAATAAAACTAAAATTCTACTTCCTTAACGGTTTTATCATAACATCTAATTTTTTTTAAACCATGGACACTTCATAGCACATTGTTTCAATTTTTCACAATTGAATTTCAATGTCTAAAAAAAAGAAGAAATTATCCTTTCTTCTTTGGTCGAATTAGACATTTAGAATCATATCCAATTAAATCCGTACGCCCAGCAATCGTTAATGCTTCATATACTAAATCATAGTTACGGGGATTTTTATACTGCATTAAAGCACGCTGCATAGCCTTTTCTTTTGGAGTTTTGGCAACATATACCGGTTTCATATCTCTTGGATCCAATCCCGTATAATACATAGCCGTTGATAAAGTTCCTGGTGTAGGATAAAAGTCTTGTACTTGTTCAGGTTGATGATGAATATCACGTAAATACTCTGCTAATTCAATAGCCGCATTTAAATCCGAACCCGGATGCGATGACATTAAATAAGGCACTAAATATTGATTTTTATTATATTCTTTATTTAATTTTTCATATTTCTCTACAAATTTAAAATACACATCTTTTCTTGGCTTTCCCATTTTATCTAATACTTGATTACTAATATGTTCTGGAGCCACTTTTAGTTGTCCACTAATATGATTTTGAACAAGTTCTCTAAAGAATGTATCATCTTTATCATAGTACAAATAATCATAGCGAATACCCGAGCGAACAAATACTTTTTTTACACCATCAAGTGAACGAAGTTCTTTTAATAATTTTGTATAGTCACTATGATCTACTTTCAAGTTTTTACAAGGCTTTGGCCATAGACATTGACGCGTTGGACAAGCACCATGTTCCTTTTGTTTGTCACAAGCCGTTTGTCTAAAGTTTGCCGTTGGCCCCCCAACATCATGAATGTATCCCTTGAAATTTGGATCTTGAATTAAAATTTTCGCTTCTTCAATCAATGATTCATGTGAGCGTGTTTGAATAATACGTCCTTGATGAAAGTTTAATGCACAAAAGTTACATGCACCAAAACATCCACGATTACTTGTCAAAGAGAATTTAACTTCTTCAATAGCTGGAATGTAATCATACATTGGATGATATGTTCGCATATATGGTAAAGAATACGCATCATCGAATTCCATTTGTGTTAGAGGACGATTGGGATGATTTTGAACAATATAAAAACCTTGATATGGTTCTACTAATATTTTGGAAGCATAGTGATCCGTATTTAGATATTGTTTATAAAAAGATTGGGCATATGCTTTTTTATCATTTTTTATTTCTTCAAACGAAGGAAGCACAATATATTCTTCACCAATATTTGATAAATCCTTAGTTCTATACACCGTTCCATCTAAATACGTCAAATATTGCACATCAATGCCTGAATCCAAGGCATCGGCAATTTCCACAATGCTGTTTTCTCCCATTCCAAACATTAATAAATCCGCCGAACTATCCACTAAAATAGATTGACGTACTGTATCTGACCAATAATCATAGTGTCCTAATCGTCTTAAACTTGCTTCAATTCCGCCAATAATAATTGTGGCATCTTTATAGGCTTCTCTTATTTTTTGACAATACACAATGACAGCGCGATCAGGTCGATGTCCACTTTCTCCATTATTGGAATATAAATCTTGTTTACGACGTCTTTTTGAAACAGAATAGTGATTCACCATAGAATCGATGTTTCCACTAGAAACCAAAAAACCAAGACGAGGTTTTCCAAAGCGTTTAAAATCTTCAGTTGTTTTCCAATTTGGTTGAGCGAGCATACATACTTTATAGCCATGACTTTCTAGTACACGAGTAATAATGGCTGCTCCAAAGGAAGGATGATCCACATAAGCGTCTCCGCTTACATAAACAAAATCCGGTTGTTCCCAACCTCTTTCTATCATTTCTTGTCTTGTGACCGGTAAAAATCCACTCATATGTTTCCTCCTTAATTATTTCTTTATAAATTATATCGATTTCCATTCAAAAAATAAACAGCTCTTGTCAGCTGCTTATTCAACTTCAATTAATTCATATATCCTTGACCCATATCCTAGTTCACATGCTGCTTCAATTGTATGAATTCCATTACGACTTTCCACTCGTTCAATAAAGTGTTCTTTTCCTGGATCCTCACTTTGATAAACTAAATCAATACATGCTTGATCAATCGCAATTGGATCACACGATACTAATATTCCTATGTCTTTTAAACATGGATCTTCAGCAACTGCACAACAATCACAGTCTACACTCATATTTTTCATAACATTCACATAAACGATGTTGTCTTTAAAATAATCCACAACGGAACCGGCTGCATCAGCCATTGATTCTAAAAATAAATCATGATTGGCTGTCCAGATATTTTCAGGAACCCCTGCTCCATGAATATAGGCTTTACCAAATGATGACGCAATTCCAATTGATAATTGTTTTAATGCGCCTCCATATCCGCCCATAGGATGGCCTTTAAAATGCGATAAAACTAACATGGAATCATAGTTCACAATGTTTTTTCCTACATAATTTTCTTTTATAATTTTTCCTTTAGGATATTCTAGTTTTAAATCCGGTCCTTGTGCATCTAATAAATCCACTTTAAAATATTGGCTCCATCCATGTTCTTTCAATAGTTTTTGATGTTTTTCAGTAGTATTTCTTTCCCCTTCATAAGCCGTATTACACTCAACTACCGTTCCATCTACATATTCAATCATTGGTTTAAAGAAATCAGGTTTTAAAAAATTTTGATTTCCCTTTTCTCCTGAATGAAGTTTTACAGCCACCTTTCCAGGTAGATCTTTATTGAGCATTTTATATAGTTCTACTACTTTTTCAGGAGTAATTGTTCTTGAAAAATATACTTTACTCATATTTTCTCCTCCATTTATTATATAATCACATCTATTTTTTATATTGTATTTCAAAAAATATTGTTCTTCCATAGGAATCCATTTCTCTTTGAATGTTTTAGCTTTTTGTTTTCCATTTCGATTTATAATGCGTTGCATTTGTATCTTTGAATCAACGTCTAAAAAAATATGAATGTCATAGTAATTCCATAAAACAGGATGACAACTATAACTTCCTTCTACAATTGTTATCAATTTAGGATTGACTTGTATCGTATTCGTAAAATTCATTTCATGGCAATCAAATTTACGATAAGAAAAAGGTTGTCCTTTCTTTAAAGGAATCATCACTTCTTGTATAAAACGTTCATAGTCAATATTTCCACCAACTTCTTTATATCTTTGTTCTGTTCGTTGATGCTCTTGTAAAAAGAAATCATCCATATGAATGACATTACAATTTATTTGTTTGTGAATTACATTGGCAAGCGTGCTTTTTCCTGCTGCACAGCGACCATCAATGGCAATTATTCTTGTTTTTTTATTTATCATATCCATAGCGTCTTTTTATGTCTTCAATACCTGCTTGACAAGCCGGTAATTGATTTACTATTTTAATTTTAATGTCACATATTTTACAAATAGAATCAATCGCATACGCAATTAAAATATTCGAAGCATGAATTTCTTTAGGAGCTCCTCGTTTAATAATATAAGTAATAAGGTTATCCGCTATTTGTGTTATTAAATCTTCATCTGATTTAATTGGTTTCCAGCAAACTGGTATAGAAAAAGTTGTTTCCATATATAAACAAAAAGCATTGATTTTACCTTCTTCTATTTCGAATCGGTGCATCCATCAAATCAAATAATAACTCATTGATTGTGATAACAACGTGTTTTGCTCGTAGCCTTAAAAGAGGAAGTTGTTTAGAACTGCATTTCACGTTCCATATAATACATTTCCCCGTGATTAAAGTCCACTTTACATGATTTGTATCATTAAATTTATTCCATGGCTTCATATTGCGTATTCTTGTAGCTATTTCGTATAAATTATTCCATTGTAGTATCGTCGCTTCATTTTGAATCCTCACTACTCTATCATAACATAAAAAACGTATATGCCTTGATGACATATACGCAATGTTTTAGTGAGTTGCACCTTCCGCAATTTTTAAGTCTTCTTGGTTTTCTGAAATAGCCTTAATACTAGCTTCAATTCCTTTCGCAATTGTTTCAAGGCTTAAGCTAGCAGCTGGTGTTGGACGATTCACAACTTGACTTGTGATAAATGGAACGTGCATGAATCCACCGCGCATATTTGGATATTTTTTAGCAATTGTGTATAAAACACCATACATTAAGTGGTTGCATACATATGTTCCTGCCGTATTTGATACACTTGCTGGCACTCCAGCTTCTCTCATTGCTTTTACCATAGCTTTAATTGGTAAAGATGCAAAATAAGCAGGTGCTCCATCTTCAAAGATAGGACCATCAACTGGTTGATTTCCTTCATTGTCAGGAATACGTGCATCGTTTACATTAATCGCAACTCTTTCCGGAGTTAAGTCAAAGCGTCCGCCCGCTTGTCCAATGCATAATACATAATCTGGTTGTTCTGATTCCATAGCTGCTGCTACCGTTTCAATTGATTTATTGAAAACAGTTGGAACTTGTACTTTAACAACTTCGATGTCTCCAATTTGATCACTTACTAATTTTACAGCTTCCCATGCTGGATTGATTGGTTCTCCTCCAAATGGGTCAAATCCTGTTAATAATAATTTCATATTTGCCTCCCTAGAATGCTAAGAAATACATTAATAAAATATGAGCCACTAACATAATTAAAGCAACAGGTAATTGTGCAAAGATTACACGGTATTTACTCTTTGTTTCAAGTAATGCGGCTGGCATGATATTAAAGTTAGCAGCCATAGGTGTCATTAATGTTCCACAATATCCAGCTGTTAAACCAAGAGCACCAACAACAACTGGATTCGCACCTTGAGCAATTAAGAATGGATATCCAATACCAACAGTAATTACCGCAAAAGCAGCAAATCCATTTCCCATGATCATTGTGAATAATGCCATTCCAATACAGTATACAGCAACAGCGATGAAATGAGATCCTTCTGGAATTAATCCACCTACGGCTGTAGCGATAACAGTTCCGACTCCAGCTGCAGTAAATAATGAACCTAAGGCAGCTAATACTTGAGGTAAGATACCTGTTGTACCAACGTTATCCACTAAACGTACTCCATCTTTAAATGGTGTTGATAATTTTGGTTTGAAAATGATATAAGCAACAATTAAAGCCACAATAGCACTAATACCAATGGCATTGTTTGCTCCTAGTTGTGGTAAGAATGTTGCGACTAAAACAGCTGTAATAGCTAACACAACAGGTGGAAGGAACACTTTGTATCCATGTTTATCCGCATTTGAACGTGTTTCTTCAGCTTTTGGTACATTTACTGCAGCAGGTTTAACAAATCCACCTGCTGTTAAACAAGCTAAAATCACAATACATAATCCTGTAATCCATGTTGGAATATATGGTCCTACGATAAATGTTACAGCTAAAACAAACCAGAAAATAGCTGTTGTTACATTCTTTTCACAATTTTTATTTTTTAAAGCACTGTATCCTGCCATAGCAAAAATAAGTCCAATTACACAGTAGAAGACTTCTGCAAGAATAGTACTTGTTGTCCATTCAATATTTAACATTGTTCACCCTCCTACTTCTTTTTATAACGTTTCTTTAATTTTGCATCATACCATAATGCATATACAACACCTACAACAACTGAAATAATTGCAATTGGAATTGATTGTAAAGCAATTTGGTTGGCTGTTACTTCTTGTGCAATTCCATTTGATTTAAAGATTTCATTTAAAGTCGAAACAATTAATAAAGTTCCTGAAGAACCCATGAAACAGTTTTGCGCAAAGAAATTACCAAAGTTTTCTGTTGAAGCAGCCATACCTTTGATTTCATCTTCTGTTTGATCATCAATTTCACCATATTTGGCAACAGCAGCAGCTTGTGCCATTGGATTAATCAATGGACGAATAAATTGGGCATGTCCTCCAACACGTAATGAGAAAGCTGAACAAATTGTACGAATTGTTTGCCAAATAGCTAACAAACGACCAGTTGTCGCATTCTTAATTCCTTTAATAAAGTCAACTGCCTTATCTCTAAGACCCATACGCTCACATAGACCAATAACTGGTAGCGTTAAAACAAACAAAGTAGCGGTACGGTTTGTCAAAAAAGCTGTACCTAATGTTGATAAAATATCCATAATTGACATTCCACCAACTAAACCGGTAACGATTCCCGCAACGACAACAACGGCTAACGTATCAAATTTACATACAAATCCGATGACTACGATAACGATACCGATTAACTTAATAGCATCTCCCATATTTTTTCCTCCTTCTCTAATATAGAAAATATGTAATATTTTAAACTATCTAAATGAAAAAATCTATCATTATATGTGAAAAATTTTACATGTGGTGATATCTATCACCATCAATTCGAATTCCCTTAGCAACTCCATTTTTCATAATCACTTTATCATCGACTGTTATAGTTGGATTATGAGTTACTAAATCAAAATGTCCTGTCGCATTGTGACAACCACCTAATGCCAAATTTCTTCCAAATCCAATGTGAAATGTACCAAAGGCCGATTCATCTTCAATATAACTAATGCCTTGGCATTTTGCTTCGGTATTTAAGCCAATTCCAAATTCAGCGGCACAAAACATCTCTGTATCATGAAATGATTCAATGTATTTTAATAATTTAATGCCATCTTTTGTATCTTCAATGCGACTAATATAGCCATTTTCAATAATAATTTCCGTTGGTTGTTGTACTAAGCCAATATACCCCATAGAACCATCTAATACCAATCGCCCTGATGTTTTATATTCAACAGGTGGAATATAAATTTCAAAACTAGCAGATGAACACTTTCCAATTTCCCATAGCGATCCATGAAAAATACCTGGGAAACGATCGGTAATATCAAAATATAAATCTGTTCCTAATTCCGTTGTGACATGAATTTTATTGGCTTTACGCATTTCCCAAAACATGGGCATACCAATGCGATTTGCTTCATCGGGATCCATTTTCAAAAAATCTTGTTCCAACAAAGAAGATCCATCATTTGTGGACATGGGCATCGATAAAAACTGTACTCCTCGTGATAGAGCATAATAAACCGCATCCGTGGTAATAAATGAAAAATTAGTAGCTCCTACTACGGCATCGGCTTGGGCCATTTTAAATTTTAAATTTTCAATGGCTTGTCCTGCTTGGATTTCATGAGAACATAGTTCAATTACTTCATAGTTTGCTCCTACTTTTTTACTGGCTCGAACAAAGGCCTCGGCTTCTCTTTTTTTTGTTTCATCAACAATAAAATAAACTAAATCACCTTTTTTTATATGTAACCAATCTTCAACAATGATTCTGGCTCCTTCATCAATATGCATAAAAATCCTCCGATTCATCTTTTTTCATTATAATTCAAAAGCTTAAAAAAAAGGAGATTAATTCTCCCTTTTATGACACATTCCACTAATAGCACAACTTCCACAGTTACATCCACAACTTGATTTTCCTTTTTTCTTATCTTTATATAACTTAACAATAATCATAGCGACCATAATTACTAATAAAATCGCAATTATAATACTAGGCATATTCATTTCTTCTAACATTTGTTTTCTCCTTTTTTTCTAAATATCAAATACAACATTATAATCAATACCATACAAGAAATTATAAACCCCATATAATGAATGTTTCCTGTTATGGCATTTCCAAATTGCGTAATCATAAAGGCAATCGCATAGGCAAATCCACATTGATAACCAATCGCAAAACATGTCCACTTTGTATTATTCATTTCTCTTTTAATGGCTCCCATTGCCGCAAAACAAGGTGCACATAATAAATTAAATACTAAGAACGATAATCCTGTTACACTTGTGAACGCATTTGATAAGCTATGATATACATTTCCAGATGAGCTATAGATTACTCCCATTGTACCAACAATATTTTCTTTGGCAACTAATCCTGTAATTGATGCAACACTTGCTTGCCAATTTCCCCATCCCAGTGGTTTAAAAATCCAAGCAATCATATTTCCAATGGAAGCCAATAGAGAATGCGATAATTCATATTCTTCCAACATTCTAAATGTGCCTTCCACAAATCCAAAATACGTTGTGAACCAAATAATAATAGTCGAAAGCAAAATCACACTTCCGGCTTTTTTAATAAAAGACCATCCTCTTTCCCACATCGAATGAAGTAGGTTTTTAAGTGTTGGCATATGATAAGAAGGAAGTTCCATCACAAAGGGACTTGTATCACCTGAAAAAGGTTTTGTCTTCTTTAAGATAATACCAGAAACAATAATAGCTGCCATACCAATAAAATAACACATAGTAGAAATCCAAGCTGAATGATTAAATAAAGCTCCGGCAATCATGGCAATAAAAGGTATTTTAGCACCACATGGAATAAAAGTTGTTGTGATAATGGTCATACGACGATCGTTTTCGTTTTCAATTGTACGACTTGCCATAATACCTGGCACTCCGCATCCAGTTCCAATCAACATGGGAATAAAGGATTTGCCAGATAATCCAAATTTTCGAAAAACACGATCCAATACAAAGGCAATTCGTGTCATATATCCACATGATTCTAAAAAAGCTAACATGAAAAACAATATCAACATCTGTGGAACAAAACCTAGTACAGCTCCTACTCCAGCTACAATTCCATCGTTAATCAATCCTGATAACCAACCACTAACTTCTAGTTTTTCTAATGCTTCATTCACTAAAACAGGGATTCCTGGAATCCATATTCCGTAAGTTGATGTATCCGGTTGTCCAAAAGCTTGTTTATATTCAACATTTGTATACTCATGGATGGCTTTTTCTAAATCTTTTTTATTCGCAACAAATACTTCACTATCAAGTGTTTCTTCATCAATGACTTCATATGATATTTGCGTGTTTTCAGGAGTCAAATTATATAGTTCATCCAGAGCTTTTAAAGCATCTAATTCTAGTAAACTCACCATATTTTCATTTCCATATTCAACCATAAATCCATCAATAATTTCTGTGCTATTTCCATATTGTTCCATAGCTTGTTCATATTGAGAACCACCAATTCCCAATAAATGCCATCCATCTCCGAACACACCATCATTAGCCCAGTCTGTCATCATAGTTCCAAATGGCCCCATCGCAATCCAATAAACCAAAAACATTACGAGTGCAAAAATCGGTAATCCTAAAACTCGATTGGTAATAATACGGTCAATTTTATCCGATGTCGATAACTTTCCTTTATTATTTTTTTTGTAACATGTTGATAATATCGTAGAAATATATTCATATCGTTCATTTGTGACAATGGATTCACTGTCATCGTCATATTCTTGTTCTATTTCTTGAATTATTTTTTCAATTGAATCACATTGATCTGGTGCTAAATTTAATTCCTTCATTATTTTTTCATCGCGTTCAAATACTTTTATCGCATGCCATCTTTTCTTTTCGATGCTACTTAGTTGATTTTCAATACATGATAAAGTATCTTCAATTTGCTTTGAAAAAATGTTTTTTGTTTCACATGCACATGGATGAAGACAAGCTTGTATAACTTGATTGATTCCTATTTCATTCAAAGCTGATATTTCATATACAGGAATTCCTAGTTGTTTAGATAATTCTTTTGTATTAATTTGATCTCCATTTTTCTTTACGACATCCATCATATTAATAGCCATTACAACAGGGATATCTAGTTCTAGTAACTGCGTAGTTAAATATAAATTTCGTTCAAGATTGCTCCCATCTACAATATTCAAAATGACATCCACTTTTTCATGAATTAAATAATTTCTTGCCACTACTTCTTCTGATGAATAAGGCGAAAGAGAGTAAATCCCTGGTAAATCCGTAATAATTACTTCTTTGTCTTTTTTTAATTTTCCTTCTTTTTTCTCTACTGTAACACCTGGCCAATTTCCAACAAATTGATTAGAGCCTGTTAAAGCGTTAAACAATGTTGTTTTTCCTGAATTAGGATTTCCTGCTAAAGCAATTCTAATATTCATTCTTGTCTCCTCTATAATTAGTTTTAACTAACTTAAACTTAAAAAAAATTATGCTACTTCTATAATATTCGCATCCGCTTTACGAATCGATAATTCATATCCACGTACATTAATTTCAATTGGATCTCCTAATGGAGCCACTTTTCGGATACATATTTCCGTTCCCTTAGTAATTCCCATATCCATAATTCTTCTTTTTATAGCACCTGTGCCATGGATTTTGACAACTTTTACTCGTTGTCCTACTTGCACATCTTTCAATGTATTCATCGATTTAATCTCCTTTTTCAAATCATTATTTTTTGCGCCAATTCTTTACTAATCGCAATTCTCGATTCTTTGACATTTACGATTACATTTCCAGATAAAGAGGAAATAACAGTAATGTCACTTCCAACAATAAAACCTAAATTTTCTAAGTGTTTCTTTACTTGCGAGTTTCCACTTATTCTTTGTATCTTATGTTCTTGTCCTATATTGGCAAATGTTAAAGGAATCATATTCTATCCTCCTAGTTAGCTATCACTAACTGTTAATTATGTTAGCATTAACTAACTTTATAGTCAAATAAAAAATATAATTTTTTTTAAATTGACATATCAAAAACAGTCTTATTATTATGAATATATGAATGACTTATTTATCAAAAAAATATACATAGATTGGTCAAAAGTTACTTTTGATAATTATCTATATCATATTGAAGCCCTAAAAAATTTAAATGAACTCACATTTGAAAAACCCATCACCTTTTTTGTAGGTGAAAATGGAACAGGTAAATCAACGTTATTAGAAGCCATCGCCATAGCCTATGGATTAAACCCTGAAGGAGGATCTAGAAATTATTCTTTTTCAACTTATGACACTCATTCTTCTTTATATAAAGGAATTCGTCTTTCTAAAAGTGTTCATAAACCTAAGTGGTCTTATTTTCTAAGAGCAGAGAGTTTTTATAATGTCGCAACCAAAGAAATGGACTATGCAGATATAGGGCATCCATCTGAAAAATATCATGAACAATCTCATGGTGAAAGTTTTCTTTCTCTGGTTCAAAAACAATTAAATTCATATGGTCTATATTTATTAGATGAACCGGAAGCCGCTTTAAGTCCTCAGCGACAGTTGACATTATTGATGGAAATATATAACAGTGCTAAACAAGGAGCTCAATTTATTATAGCCACTCATTCTCCCATTTTACTTGGCATTCCCGATGCTCAAATTTTATCTTTTGATGATGGCATAATTCATGAGTGCACATATGAAGAAACAGGCAGTTATAAAATAGTGGAGATGTATATCAATAATAAAGACCGATTATTAAATCAATTATTTAAAGATGAATAAAAGAGGAAATTTATGAAAAATCACTATAAAGAAATAATTTTATTCCTATTTCAATTATTTATGTTTTATATTTTTCCATTGACAGCAGGTCCTACTGATGCGATGGGAATGGTGTTCATCATTATTATAATGACCTTTATTTTATCTATTTTTATGGGATTAACACAAACGAAAATAAAATATATCTACCCTATATTAAATTCTATATTCTTTATTCCATCGGTTTTTATATACTATAATGAAACTGCTTTTATTCATGCGCTATGGTATTTTGTGATTTCATCGGTCGGTTTATTGATAGGTATTTTTATGATGTATTTAAAAAGGAAAATTTATGGCCATAACAATTAATATTTATTATTCTGAAAAAAAAGGAAGTGCACGTCAATTTGTACAGGAAATGTTTTCTTCTGGTACAGTGGATGCGATTAAACAAGAACAAGGAAATTTAAGATATGATTATTTCTTTCCTTACAATGATGATTCCACTGTTTTATTGATTGATAGTTGGACTTCACAGGAAGCAATTGATGTTCATCATGCTTCACCTATGATGAATACCATTATCGATTTACGTAAAAAATATGATTTACACATGAAAGTTGAACGTTATATATCCGATGATAAAATGCTTGAATCAGATCAAAAATATATAAAAAAATAGGTATTTATTTAGAAAAAATTAATAATGCTTCTGTATACTTGTCCCATCAAAAATAGAATGGAGATAAATATGAAACTACCTAAAATATTCACAAGCTTTCATTTAAAGGTCATTGCCATAGTAAGTATGTTGATAGACCATTTTGCGTATATACCCTTTGCCTCGATTTTAAGTGCATCGTATTCTGCTCATACCTATACAGGTATGAAACAATCCTTTCTTTTATGGATTTCACAACATGAACAAATATTATGGAAAATGAATGAAGTTATGCACTGGATAGGAAGACTTGCCTTTCCCTTATTTTGTTTCCTTTTAGTGCAAGGATTTATGCATACAAAAAATAAAACAAAATATGCGTTTCGATTGGGCTTGTTTGCCCTTTTGTCTGAAATTCCTTATGACATGGCCTTTAATGGTTGTATTTTTTCCTTAAAAAACAACAATGTATTCTTTACTTTATTCACAGGATTTATGATGATATGGGCTATTTCAATCGAAAAGAAACGATATGAAACAAAGCAAAATACAGTCCTTTATTTTGGTTGCATTATCGCATTAGTAACAATGGCATCTTTTTTAGTTACATTTGTGTTTGATTCAAGTTATGGTACTTCTGGTATTTTAACGATTCTTATCATTTATTTAATGAAGGATCAACCTGTCTTAGCCCTTGTTTGTAGTACTATTGTGCTTTCTTTATTAAATTTTTCTTTTGTGGAATTATTTGCGATACCTTCGGCTTTACTTGTGGCAATGTATAATGGGAAGCGAGGTAAAGGAATTAAATACTTTTTCTATGTATTTTATCCTGCTCATCTACTGATATTTGCCTTACTGGCCAAGTACTTAGGCAATTGGATTATTGTTTTAAAATAAAATTATTGAGGATATAACAATTAAATAACAAACACTTAACTGTTATATCCTCAATTTTTTACATTATTAATTTCTAATTCTATAACATAAACTGATGATTTATTTTTTAAATAAAGTATTTTTCATATTTTTAATCATCTTTGAAATTGAATAATTAGCGGATTTTTGTACCATCACTTGAAGCAACACCATAACCAAAATAACAAATACAATTCCTATCACATAATCTAAAATTGTAATAGTATAAAGTGTATTTAATACATAAATGTTATAGATTGATGCAATTCCCATAATCCATCCCGTAACGATTCCAGGTACATACCATCCTTTGATGTTACATATTTTTTTACCTGCTGTATGAATAATCATTTCCAAAATACCTAGAAAATTAGGAGCCAATACAAAAATAAGACAGCAATGCATCATTTTTACACCACATTTTGGGTGAGAATATTTGCTGTCTTTCTGCTGTCTTATCAATTAAAAGCAGTACATTTTAAATAAAACAAAAGAAAAGACCCATAGGCCCAAAACAGCGATAGAATCGATGTTTTTGTGACTTTTGAGTCTTTTTCTTCTCTTTGATTTTTGTCGTTTGATTAACGTTTACTGAATTTATTGAGAATTGTGGTCTTCATAAACTCCTTTGTTCAAGACAAATTTGAGTATATGAAATTTTATTTGCTGTCTTTTGCTTTCTTAGTGCTACCTTACGGATTATTAATGTTCATATAATAAAAATGCATTATTAAAGTGTCTGCCAATAAATAAAGACTATAATAAGATTGAATTTATAATTTTAATTCAAACTCCCGAAAGTATAACGATTGCTATTTTATATATGTTATGATTATATTGAAATGTACAAAATAAAATTATGTGTAAATTATCTTGTGTTTTAAAATTTATAGGAGGAATGCTTTATGACAAATTTATTTGATATTTCTCAATTTAATGCATATCGTGAAGATAATCGACGTGAAGTAAAAAAAGCACGTGATGGTCTCCCTCTCTCCCTTTGGGAAACATATTCTGCTTTTGCAAATTGCTATGGCGGTGTCATTATCCTGGGAGTTAAAGAAAATAACGATGGTAGTTGGTATACAACCGGTCTAAAAAATCCTTCAAAACTTCAAAAAGAATTTTGGGACACAATAAATAATACTAAAAAAATAAGTATTAATTTATTACGAGAAGATGATGTAGAAATGTATAATCAAAACGATGATGTAATTATGGTTATACACGTTCCAGCAGCTCATCGTGAACAAAAGCCCGTTTATATCAATAATGATATTTTTAATGGAACCTACAGAAGAAATTTTGAAGGTGACTATCGTTGTACAAGAATTCAAGTTAAAACAATGCTACGTGATCAAGCGGACGATACAATTGACATGAGCATTCTTGATAATGTTGATATCAATATCTTTAACAAAGACTCCATTAGAGGATATAGAAATATGTTTGCATCCCTTAAAGATGGCCATCCCTTTACAAGATTAAATGATGATGAATTTCTACGAAGTATTGGTGCTTTAGCTATATCTGATAATGACAAAAGTTTGCATCCAACTGCTGCTGGTCTGCTTATGTTTGGAAATGAATATGATATAGTAAGATATTTTCCAGATTATTTTTTAGATTTTAAAACAAAACTAGACCCAAATATGCGATGGACAGACAGAATTCAATCAAGTTCAGGTGATTGGTCAGGAAATATTTTTGATTTTTATTTCAGGACCTATAACAAAATCAAACAATCATTACCATTGCCATTTAAAATATCAAATGGTGTTCGCATTGACGATACACCACTTCATGAAGGTATTCGAGAGGCTCTTGTGAATTGTTTAGTAAATGCAGATTATTATGGTTCAAGAGGTATCGTAATTACATTAGAACCTTATCAAATCACATTTTCTAATCCTGGTTATAGTAGAACCGGAATTCAACAAATGAAGCGTGGAGGTGTTTCAGATCCGCGTAATCGTGGAATGATGAAAATGTTTAATCTAATTGACATAGGTGAGCGTGCTGGAAGTGGAATTCCTCGAATTTTAAACATTTGGGAAAACGAAAGAATGATAGAACCTTTGATTAAAGAAGAATTCGATCCTGATCGTACAAACTTAATTTTATCGTTTGAAAAAAAACAAGCGATAAAATCAAGCGATAACAATCCGATAAACATATCAAAGCAATCAAAAAAAACATTAGAGAATAAACAAAAAATATTGGAATATCTAAAGGATAATGGGCGTTCAAAATGCGTTGATATAGCTATATTTATAGGATTAAGCGAATCTAGAACTAGAGTAATACTCAGTGACATGGATGAAATCGAACCACTTGGAAACAATAAAAATAGAACTTATAGACTTAAATAATAAAAATTATCGCTTGTTTTAAAAACAAGCGATAATTTTTATTTCATGCATATCGAACTAGTACAGAAAATCAATTTAATAATTTTTTCATTTAGATAAAATAAAAAGACCATCTATTATAGATGATCTTAATATTTGTCTCACTATACGTAAATTAACGTTTAGAGAACTTCGAAACCCTATAATATTAAAGTTTTACAACCTTTTTGTTGCTTACTTGTTGCATTGCCGATTTTTTTAACACAACTCAAATAGTTTGCTAAATTATTTACTTAACACTTAATTCTTCAATTTTTTTATGCTTCTCAGTATTTTTACCCCCTCTTTGGTTAATTGGGAACTATCTTTATCTAATACTAATGATTTTGCTTCTAAAATTCTATCAATTGCATTCATTGGATCTAGGGAATGATATGCAAAGAATAAATGTCTTAGCTCTGTACCTTTTATAATCTTATAAGCATTTTTACTATCAATTTGATAAACATATGATAGATATCTATAAATATACCCTATCCAATACATTTCATTAACTGAAAACTTTATTTTTCCATAACTGGTTTTACCATATTCTATATCTAATTCTTCGAAAATCTCTTCAATTGTCATACTTTCATTTATAAAGGTTAAGTTATCCATTCTAGAAACAAATTTAGAATTCATATATCGCCGGATAAATATATTTGAACTGCATTCTTCTCTAATAACAGATTGTTCAAAAATTTTACCTTGTATATCACATAGTAATAAACCTACTTGATCCATTTCTCTTTTCATAATATATCGTCAATATATTGACCTTGCCCCCTATACTGCCTTCGAGCCATTTTAATTTTAGTATCTCCAACTTTATTATCCTCTAACCTTTTGATTTGATACTTTTCTTTTTCTTTACTACATAAATAACATCTTTCGACAATTTTCACCTGACTCAACGCTCTCTCTGTTTTAAAAACATATTGAAATCCTAAGTTCGTAGCTGCTAAACAATGTATACACTGTTCATCCGTAATTTCGCCTTCGATAAAACTATCTATAATTCTAAACATCCTATTATCAACGATTGGTGCTACCAAATAATCTATGTTTTCTAATTTGTTTATTAAGTTTTTGATAATTGGATGATCCTCATAACCATTTAGTCTTCCTCTAAAATATGCTATTGTCAGCATCCATTCTTGATTGACTTTATATTCAATGCTAGAAAGGTTTTGTGGATTGAAACTTAATATATAAACACTAGATGTATCAAATCCACTTACAAATAATGATGACTGCTCAAAACTTTCACCACAGTAAAATCCTTTACCAAAATCATTATTGTTTTTTGAATGCTCAATATCAATATCACCCTCTATTATGTTCTTGGCACCATGGTATAATACTAATTTATTCTCATTTGTTAAATCTTCATAATACAGTTGTGCTTTAATCTCATTGATAAAGATATTATTATTAAATGCAAAAGTATATATCTTTTCAATATTACTTTCCTTTGTATCCATTTTACCAGTTTCCCATCTTGCTACTGTAATCGCATCAACGCCTATTCTTTCAGCAAATTGTTTCTGAGATAAATTAAGTAGCTCCCTAATTAATTTAACATCCTCATCTATTCTATAATTCATCATAGATTTGATATCACCTCACAACTTTATTTTAGCATACGCTAGTAAGAAGTTTTTTTTACTCTATACAGTTTCGTATTTTTAAAAACAAAAAAGAAGTATCTAAAAACTTCTCACAAAGTCTAAATACTTCTCTACTCTTCTCACAACAATTAATACTAATGTTTTGAGAATTTCTAGAGAATTGAGGTCATGATAATATGCTTTATTTAAAGGAAATATCATAATCTTTTAGGGTGGTTTGCTATCTTTTGCTATCTTAGTGCTATCTTATGATTTTCGATTTATAAACAGTTAATTATATAGACTTATTGCTAAGTTCAATTGATTATATTTTTGCTATAATATATTCATCATTAAATTAGAATTTATCAGAAAATGAGGAATAGTTGAAATGGAGGCGCTATAATAACATGAAGATTGAAGGGAACCAGAAAGAACTGGATGCAATGGTAGAATTTCATAAGGGAAACCGTGTCGAGGGGCTGAGACTGCAAGAAGAATTTGCAGCGGAATTTCGTAAGGAGTATAAAGACAAAGATCACTGTCCTTGCCTGAAAGCCTGTCGTTATCACGGAAACTGTAAGGAATGTGTAGCAATCCACAGAGCGCATCAGGAACATGTTCCTAATTGTATGCGACCATTGATTAATAAAAAATTGAAATTGATGTCAGAATTAACAGAGCATACCTTGGCAAATGAAATAGAAGCTCCACATGAGATTTTAAGAAAATAGGCAAGTCAAATTCAAATTTGTTAAATTGGAAAATTCAAGTTTATGGAGAGTCACCGTTATGATTAGAGAAT
>NZ_JBJEEX010000001.1:0-3985 GCF_051873495.1 Floccifex sp. | reverse complement strand
TTGTCGAGGGAAAAGAATATGGAGTGGATTTCTTTTCGTTGTTGAGCGTGGATGCGTATGATACGCGTACATACAATACATCAGAAACTGATATAGAATCGTATCTTGAATATATCAAGAGTGTAAGTATATCGTCACTTGAAATATCTTCACTGACTCGTCTGGTATTACTATCTACATGTGCATCGGATTCGACCAATGGACGATTAGTGCTGGTAGGAAGTATAACAGATGAGATATATGAAGATCCTTACCAGGAAGAGGAAGAAATAGAAGAAGACTATGTGGATTATAGTTTTATCATAGGTTTATTGAGCATAGTAATATGTGTATTGGTATTCTTTATATTATTGGTGTTGCTTGTTCGAAGAAACAAGAAAAAGAAACATAAATAATATATGGGAAAGACAGTTGATTTGACCAATCATCGCTTTGGTAGATTGACTGTAAACTATAAAACAGACAAAAGAGATAGAGGAAGTATTGTATGGCATTGTACATGTGATTGTGGCAATGTGGTTGATGTCAGCAGTCGCAATTTAAAAGACGGTCATACACGGTCTTGTGGATGCATTCGAGGAAAAATACATGATTTAACTGGAAAAAGATTTGGAAAACTAGTTGTTCAATCAGTGAGTACGAAACGAATACATGGATCGGTCGTATGGAATTGTGTATGTGACTGTGGAAAAGAATGCATGGTATCGAATGCTTCTTTAATCAGTGGCAATACGACTTCATGTGGCTGTGTCAAGGAAGAATTAGAAAAAAATATGCAGACAGCCGTTATCCAAAAATCCTTAAACCATGAACTTAGAAGTAGTAATAGTTCAGGAGTGAATGGAGTCTGTTATGATAAGTCAACGAATAAATGGTTATCGACAATAGGTTTCAATGGCAAAGACTATTATTTATGTCGTTCCAAAGACAAAGAATACGCGATTAAAATTCGCTTAAAAGCGGAACAAGAAATATTGAAACCCTATGTAGATCATTTAGAACTAAGCGATGAATCAATTAAACAAATTATTAAAAAAATAAGGAAGGAACTCATTTGATTCCTTCCTTTTTCAGTTATAACTTCATCGCAATTTCATAAGCTTGCCAAATCGCATTCATAATATTTGATGGACTATTGGCATCCCCAATTAAGTAAGTATGATCCCCTTTAATTTCTTCGTATAAAGAATCATTAGGAATGTATCCAACTGAAATCACAACATGATCACATTTCACTTCAACTTGACGATCTTCTCCTTTTGGACCTAAACAATACATACGTAGTGCACGTCCGTTTTTATTTGGATTGTTGAAGTCATGGATATTGATTTTAGCTACGCCATTTTCATAAGAAGAAACAGTGGCTTGTTTAATGACATTAATCTTATAATAATCAATCATTTCCAACAACATATTATAGTTGGCAGCACTTAAATCTTGCGCATTCAAAATTGTTTCTGCCATTTCTACGATAGTAACTTTCTTACCTTGTTTGGCAAAATCAATTGCCATTTCACAACCTGTTAGACCACCACCAATGACTAATACACTATCACCTTTTACTGGTTTGTTTAATAATGTATCGATGGCATATGTGACATTGTCTTGATCAAATCCAGGTGTACGTAATTTACGTTCAGTAGCTCCTGTGGCAACAAAGACTTCATCGTATCCTTGCGTCATTTCTTTTGTGACAGTTGTGTTCATGTGAACATTGATTGGAAGACGTTTCATTTCACGACGATACCAATCTAATAACTTTTTGTCATCTTCTTTGATTTCAGGAGCGGCTGCAGCAATAAAATCACCACCTAATTCATTTGTTTTTTCGAATAAATCTACTTCATGACCACGAATAGCACAAACTCTAGCAGCTTCCATTCCACCAAGTCCACCACCAATTACTAATACTTTTTTCTTTGTTTCAGCTGGTGTTAAGGCATATGATTTTTCACGACCACATTGTGGATTGACAGCACAACTAATGTCTTGTCCATCGTGGAAGATTCTTGATAAACATCCCATGTGACAACTAATACAAGGACGAATGTCTTCTAGATTTCCTTCTTTGAATTTGTTGGCAAGTTGTGGATCGGCTAATAATGGACGACCCATTCCCATCATGTCAATTTTACCTTCACCAATGACTTTGTTGGCAAGTTCTGGATCATCAAATCGTCCAGCACAACAAACAGGAATATTGACAACTTCTTTAACTTTCATAACATCACTCAAGTTACATGCCTTTGGCATATATACAGGAGGATGTGGCCAGAACCAAGAGTCATAGCTTCCATTGTCGCAGTTTAATAAATCATATCCATAAGATTCTAATAATTTAGCAGCTTCTAATGCTTCTTCTAAATCACGACCCTTTTCTTCAAATTCTTCACCTGGTAAAGCCCCACGGTTAAAGTCTTTAATATAAGAACGAACAGAGAAACGTAAAGAAACAGGGAATTCTTTTCCACAACGTTCTTTAATAGCTTCTACGATTTCTTTGGCAAAGCGTAAACGATTTTCTAAGCTTCCACCATATTCATCTGTTCGATGGTTGAAGAAAGAAATAGAAAATTGATCAAGTAAATATCCTTCATGAACGGCATGAATTTCAACTCCATCTCCACCAGCTTGTTGAACTTCCCAAGCAGCTTGAGCAAAATTATCAACATATTGTTTAATGTCTTCTTTGGTCATTGGAGCATGTTGAATATTAGGATCCCAAACATTTTGAATAGGCGAAGGTGTTTTAAAAACCATCTTAGCCATAAATTCTTGTCCTGGTTCAATGTGAGCTGAACGACCTGTCATCGCTGTTAATTGCACAAAGATTTTAGAACCCGCTTCATGAATTCCATTGATTAAATATTTCATTTCTTCAATGTATTCATTCGGATGATTCACAGGATTGACACGAGGCATAGGAATGATAGGAACTAGACCTGTTATGATTAACCCAGTTCCACCTTTAGCTCGTTCAATGTAGTAATCCGCACCATCTTTTGTGTAGGCTCCTGTTTTTTGATTCATCATACGAGGAGAAAATACACCCATGGGCATCATCGCAATTCGATTGGGAATGGTAGTGCCTCCAATTTTTAATGGTTCAAATAGATTTGGATAATTCATATTACTTACCTCCTTTAATTATCCTTTAGTTAATTTCATTGTAGCACTTCCATTTAAAAAATAGAACAATGTTCGGTGAAATATTTTTTTATATTTTAAATGACTTTTGTATAATAGAACATATGACAACAAGACAAGAACAAGCACGTAAAACTAAGCACCACATTTATCGAACTGCTACTTCATTATTCGCTACTTCTTCTTATGAACAAGTAACCATTCGTGATATTTGTAAGAGTGCCAATATATCAATTGGAGGATTTTATCATTACTTTGATTCAAAAATGGATTTATTAAATGCCGGTTTTGAAATGTTTGATGAACAATGTAGAGAACACTACCAAGAAAAAACATTTGAAAACAATATTCAAGCCATTGAATTTTTAGTTCAAGATCAAAGTAGTTCTATTAATTCTATTGGCTATGGAGCGGCTACGCAAATCTTTAAAAGCCAAGTAACCAGTGATGATAAATACATTTTGAATGAAGAACGATTCTTTTATCAAACTTTATATCAACACGTTCTACAAGCCATTGAACAAAAAGAACTAAAAGGCGACGCAAAAACCATTACCAGTGAAATATTAATGATTACTCGTGGCATTATTTATGATTGGGGCTTACATGAAGGAAGCTATGATTTAGTGGAAAAGTCATTGAAAATGGTAAGAATGGTTTTAAAATATTATCAATAAACAAAAAAAGTGAGCACTGTAGTGCACTGAAAAAGTTGGACTATAAAATTTAACTTCATTTTAAATATGATAAGGACTTTTGTCTATAAGCTAATGGACTAAGTCCTTTTCGTATTATAGAATTAGAAATTATTAATGTAATATAATCTAATTCTATTTTT